>JTLC01000030.1 GCA_000798955.1 Firmicutes bacterium ZOR0006
TAGCCATTTTAGTTCCTCCGGGTTTTGGTATTTAAATTATACCATACTGTCTTTTACCTTTGGTCCAATTTATATTCTACATCCAACTGATATTCCATTAATTTCAATTGATTCTTTAAGATTTTTTCCTGTTCCACTTTTCAAACCAATTAATGTAGATTCAATTTTCTTGAACATCTTATCTGTTTGCACTGCTTGTTGCGCAATACTTCTGTCAAATCCAAGGAGTTGGTGACGTTCATTTTGTGTTGCTAATCCAGCTGCCTTTGAAAACTGCTTGTACTCATCACGCAACCGTTGCAATTTTAAGCTGTGCTGTGTGAATTTTTCGTTATCATTCGCTTCTTTGAACGCAAGCAGTGAAAGTTTCTCTTTTCGAATGGCTGTTTCTATTCGTCTTTGCCGTTGTGTTGCCTCGTAAGCGGTGTAAGTCTTATCACCATATTCAAATGTGCGATTATCGTTTTCTTCAATACGCTTCAAATCTGCATCGCTGTAGGCACGTGTGCTAATACCAGGAAAGAACGGAAAGAATGAGTGGCGGCAATTTACCTATTATAGCCTCCGAGTCCTTCTCCAGTTCCGTAACCTGTACTTTCAATAAAATCTGGATAATCTTCTTTAGCTTTCATTGGCATCACCCCTTTTTAATTTTATTTCTTATTATTCACAGGAGGAGTTGTTAAAGACTTCTCAATGCTCCATCCTCTTTTTAATCTTTTATAAATTATATCAGCTTTAATACCTACTTCATCAGCCCACTCTGCTACTGTTTTTGTCTCATTATTAAATGTTTCAAAACGACTTGTGGTTCTATTATTACACTGAATCTTCATTGTTACCCATCTGCAATTATCTGGAGAATAATCACCATCTACATTTATTCTATCTAAAGTTAATTCATCATTATATCCATTTTCTACTGACCAGTCCATAAAATTGATAAATCCGTCTTTTCCAAGCCATTCATCACAAATATTAATATTCTTACCGCCATAGTATTTATATCTACTATTTTTAGGATTGTAACATCTTTGTTTTAACCCTCTATACTCTTTATTGAGCCTTGTTTTATACATTCCATGTTTTTCACACGTTTCTTTTATTCTTTGATTTCTATAGCACCCACAAGATGTCGTAGCCCCTTTTATTAAACTGCTAATATAAATTACTTTTTCGTTACCGCATTCGCATTTACACAAAGCGTAATTACGTTTTGCTTTTTCATTATAAACCAATCCTGTAATTGTCAACTTACCATAAATTTGACCAATTCTATCTATCGCTTTCATAAAAACACCTCTTTATAATTATATCATAAAAAGGGGAAAAAGTGTGTATTTTATCAGCCTTTCCCTTTATAGCAATACACTTGCCCTTGCCAAGCAGCATGCGATGGACGAGCAGTTGAATGGGCAGAAACTTCAACGTATTCAGCACCTAGCTCTTCCATACGAGCTAAAGTCATCTTATTCGTCATTTCATTCAGACCGCTCATTACCGCACGTCTAACAGCAACGTCAAGCTTATTCGACCAACCGCTTTTGTAATCAACGTAGCGGACACCTGATGTAACAAGTTGCTGCACTGCTTGGCGAATGCCAGTTACAGGATCAACAACACCACTGCTAATTTGGAAATGCGTATAATCAAGTGCGTTTATCAGCATACCAGATAAGTCGACATATTGGGTTTCACCATTGACAATGCGAGCAAAACCAAGTGAACGAGTGAAGTTTTTTAACTCTTTATTTGTTTGCTTTATTGTTGCTTGAACGATTCGCTCTAACTCTGGTGTCATTGCCACTAAATCTAAATCAGATTGTATCACACCTGCTTGCTGATAAATCTTATTTTCTTGTGAAATTGACATATATGCCGCTTCATAAAATAAATCGGCTATTTCTTTTTCACTCTTCTTTAGTGTCTTGGCCAACTCTTGCTGAATATGACCTTTACTAATTCCCAGTGCTTCAGCACGTTCTGCTTGCCATTGTACTGTTTCAGTGACTTTACTCGCTTTTTCAATTCGTCTTGCCATGTCTTTAATGACAAATTCTTCAAACTGTTGATAAATAGGACGAATATACTCCGGCAATACTTCCAATTCTTCGGGCGTTAACATTTATTTACTCCCTATCGCCGAATGGATCAGGAGAAACTGGTTGCGTTTGAGGCATTAATAACAATGCTTCTTCTTCGCTCACGCCATATTTCTTAGCCAAATACTTTTCAGGACGTAAAAGCCCTGCAGCAACATCTGCTTGCATACTTGCTAATTCCTTTTCTCTATCGACAACAATTGAGTCATCCCACTTGTACGCTGTTTCATACTTATTGCCACATAACTTGTACAATTGCCCCCAAATGGCCATTGCATACACTAAATCATCTAAAGCAAATTCAAGGGCTTGTTGGAGCTCTTTAACTGTTGCATATAATCGTTGTTTGCTTGAAATGATTTCAGTTGCTGTCTTTGGAATTTCAGCTGGATCACTAATCGTTCCATAGCTCATGCCGACATTAAACTCAATCCGCTTCAATAATTCATTTAATCCCATAAACAATTCATTATTACGAATATTTGGACTAAATACGCTATACAAGTCTTTATCTGGTCCAGATTGAACATCTAATTTACGGAATAAACGTTCTTTGCCTTCTGGTAAAATCGGTTCACCTGTTTTTTTATCCGTCAAGATAGCATTACGGTCAACATCAATTGCCAGCTCACTACCTTGATACTCCCACAAAATACGTGAATACTGCTTGTCTGCTTGTTTAATCATTTCAACTAGTTCAGGTTTCCCAAACAAAGACATGCCAAGTGGTGATGTTGTATCAATTGTATTTCCATATGGCATTTTGAAATAAGCAAATAAAGGCTTTTCGACATTTTTAATTGTCCATGGTTCTTCTGAAATATCTTGCCACTCATCAATAGTGGCCATTGAAATACGTTCACCTAATGTTTGATTATCTCGGTCAAAGCTTGAACCAAATGATTTTCGTTTAAAGGCTGCATTCTGGATTGTGTAGTCCGTGCCAAGCAGTTGATGATGCTCAACTCGTGTATAGATGTAGTCTCCTTCACGTTTTTCTTCCAGGAACACAGCTCCAGTAATCTGTTTTTGTGAATTATAGCTCGTTGGGAAAAAGTTATGCGCTTCAACAATATCAACTGCAATATTTGCTCCATCGACATATGGTTTAAACACAATTCCACCTGTTGCAACTGCTTGCTCTGTATAAAGCCTAATTTTGCTTAATACACGTTGAAACTGCATATCAATATACTCATTGTTGCTAACGGTACTTTCAAGCTCTACAACAGCTAAACGAGCCAATTCACTTGCTAATGCACTCGGAATTCCTAAAGAGTGAGTTGTTTCCCAATTCAACCAAGGAGAAGTTCCGACATACATTCGGTGCCATAGTTGGATTGCTTGTGCCATTTCATCGGAAGTGGCAATTTGCACATCGAATGTTTTTTCTAAAGTATGCGTTTTAAACAAGTTTCTCACCACCTCTCGTAATTTTGTCATTAAATCATTCCACACGCTCTATTGCCCCTTTCGTTTCCAAATTGAATTAGTCGCATAACGCACAGCATCAATATGGTGATTGTTTGCATCGACAAAGCAACTAATAACATTGCCATCTTTGTCTCTTTCGTATTCATATTCAAGAAACTCCATTAATGTGTGTGGACAACGTTCTGGATCAATAATAATTTTCGTCATTGATTGTAACCATTTCACCGAATACTCAACAGAACCAGGACCTTTACTAGCCGGTCGAGCATTTAAACCATATGAACGATAATCTTGAATTGATTTATTTTCAGCGCTATCACATGTTACTAGGTCATCGCCATCAATACGTTCAAGCAGCATATTTGCCGTTTCTTTATTTGATTTCCTATTCGCTCGCATCTCTTCAAAGATATACAAGTAATTTCGCGCTGGGTCATGATAAACACGAACAAATGCCCAAGGGTCAGGGTACCAACCCCAGTCAACACCATTACAAATAGAGTCAAATTGATCAATCACTGCTTGCGGTATTGCTTCAGCAACAACATTATCAAAGACATTTCCGCCATTTCCATTTGGAATCCCAAGATATTCATGTTCATATGCGCTTGGATTCACTTGTTTTAAGTGCTCTGCTTCATCAATGAACGCTTTCCCTAACCATTTTTTTGGGACCATAGTGTAATCACTGTGAACAACTAAACGATTTGCTTTAGGAACGTCTAAATATTTATTTGCCCAATTGTTTTTGGTTTTCGGTGGGTTAAATGATTTGAAGATATATGCATCATCTCCACCACGGATAACTGATTGCTCAATTGTCCGGACTGATTCAGGTCCTTTAAATTGATCCAACTCCTCAAGCCACAGTATACCAATGTAGCCTTTCGATACTTTAATACCTTTCAGCTTCGTTGGTTCATCTGCTCCACGGAAAAATATCTTCTGTCCGGTAGGCTTATAAGTTATCTCTAAGGGCGACAAACTAAATTTAAACTTATCTGTTAGCCCTAGCTTTTCAATCGCCCACGTTAACTGTGCATACACACTGTCACGCAATGTATTTGCTACTTGTCGCATAACAACAGCATTTAATTCCTCATCACTGATTATTCTGTCAATAATTTCAAGTGATACAAATGTTGATTTGGTCGAACCTCGTCCACCACTGAACACATATTCTTGATACTCTTTTTCAGTTATAGCAAGCAGTGGTTCAATAAACGGTGGTGCGATGAGTGTTGCTGGTAATGCAAATGTTTCAATCTGTTCTGCTTGTTCATCTGCCAATCTAGCCTTTTCCTCTTCATATTGAGCTATCTTCAAGTCTAGTTCCTTTTTAGCTAATTCAATTTCAGAAGCTTCTTTTCTATCTTTCCACTTGTCTGGATTCCTGTTCTTGAGCCAAAATATCATACTCGCAACATTCCCAGACAATGCGGATTCATATAATGTTTGGGCCACTTTATAATCAGCAACTTCCTTGCTCTCTTTTAGGGCTGCCGAAAGTGCCACATATTGTTTGATATAAACACGAAACGTTGAATAGGCAATACCGAGTTTTTTTGCTATTTGTTCATCAGTATATCCATCTCTTGCCCAACAAGTTATTAATTCCATATTTGGTTCTACGTGTGTTTCATATTTTGACTTCCTAGCCACGGCATCACCCCTTTCACGTGTGTATTTATGCCTTGATATTTAACTTTTCCAACAAAAAAAGACAAAAGAAAACGCCTTTTGTCTTGATAACCAACTTCAAGAATAGTGTAATTATAAATGTTAGGAGGTGAAACAAGTGGGAAAACGTAAAAATAAAAAAGCAAAGCTCACACTAGAAAATGTAACTTTGCTCATCGTCGCTATCCAAGGATTACTATCAATTATCCTTGAAATAGTGAAATTCTTAATCGAAATAAGCGAATAAGAATCTTGAGGTGAGGGCTGACCCCCTCTTCTCATACTTATATTATCACATTCCCACTTAAAATTATGTTAGAAAATAAAACACCATTTTGGAAATTCATAACTATTATCGCTTTTATAGCTGCTTGTTTCTTGTTAATACGTACTATTCTTGAAATTATAACATTTATCAACTCACTATTTTAAGGAGGTGAAACATATGACTGACGTTCGTGAAGTATTCCTTACTTCTGAGGTTGCTAAAGACTTAGATTACGATACAGCGTATATTATTCGTGTCGCAAAAACTTTAGATTTATCAGAAGCTGATTTCCGTCCATCTGGGAAACGCAACTACTTGTTCAGCAAAAATGCTGTTGAAATCTTACGAAAAAAATTTGCTGAAAACCAAAACAAATAAAAAGAGTTAAACAAAAGGAGTTGTATCCTAGTAAAGTGATACAGCTCCTTTTAATTTTTAAATCATAACTCGACCCCTTCGATTTCTGCTCGTTGTTCTAGAATATCTAAATATTGTTCCATCACATCAAGTTGTGCTTCTAACAAACCAATAGGGCATTTAGGAACAAATGGTAATCGATTTCCTTTATAATCACTTAGCATTCTATGTAATCCTTCATGACGTAATTTAAGTTGATAAAATTCTGCCTTAAAACGTTCTTTGAAATCTGCACTATTCATCATTTCGATTGTATCTTGTAAAGTCATCTTTTAATTCCTTTTCCTTTTCCAAAATAAAAACTCCTACTGGAGTTCTCTTTGTCTTTGTTGTTTAAATTCACTTTTATTGACAGAGAATAAGTATGTATAATTCAATCCTAGTGATGAAGCAATTTTTTTAATAATAAGTAGCTGCTCTTCCATCGCGCCATCTTCGATTCGTCGATATGATTCAACACTTATTCCCAATGTATTTGCCATATGTGTACGATCAAAATTTAAGACTTTACGTTTTTGTTTTATTTTTTCACCAAAATTCATATAATTTCCCCTTTCCGTATGCCGAAGCAGATATATGACCGGAATATCAATCAATAGGAGGACACAGGCAATAGGGGAACCTGTGTTGTCATATATCTGCCTCGACACTCGAACAAAAGAGTTGACTGAAAACTGTTCGAGGAAGGTGTTATTTTTGCTATAACAAGCAGTATAAGCTGATTTAACGACTACTTATACTCAGTCGGACCTCAAATCTCGGCGTACCTTTTATTTGCGCAGATAGCGAAACCTTCATTAAAAAGTGGTGCGGCTTCGTGTCAATCTTCCGCAGTTTAATAATAGCACGTCTATTCTGCTGAATTCTGCTGAAAGTTTTTAAATACAACAATTTTTTCAAAAGCTCTCTGCAATCTCTTGACTATGGTTGTATCACTCGTATTCATTAAACGCGCTAAACTTCTTGTTGAATGCATAAATACACGTTTTTTTTCAGAACAATAATATGGTCTTATGTAATATGAACGTACAGTTTCATCTAATACAGGATCTAATTCTGCTTGAATGATCAGTTCATTGACTTCCATCACCAATTCTTGCTCCTGTCTGACTCGCTCTGAATATTGGTTAATTAATAATTCTAACTTTCTTTCCATCTTTTTGTGAGTATCATTTGCTGCTTCTGTTCGATTGCTTCTAGGCATTCCGTTGCTTTCCATGACTTCCAATTGCCCAATGCTGTTGTTTGAATCTTCAATCGCATTATGTAAGCGTTCTAACTCTGCTCGTATTGTTTTAATTGATTCAAATTTACATTTTATCGTTTCGCTAGTCATTGTTTCTAACCCCTTTTTTAATTATGCATAATCTTGGTGTATTTATTATGTATTTGTATAGCCTTCTCCAAGCGGATCTAATACATTTATTTTTTGTTGCAATCGTCTGTTTTTGTTTCTTAGCACCATAATTTTTTGTTGTTGCTTTTTTAAAGTACGCTCGAATATAAAGATGTAAGCAACAATCCAAAGTAACGTTGTTATTGTTGCACCAACAATAAAGAACTGAATTTCCATTATTAAACCTCTCCTTTTGTGACGATAAAATAATTATCTTTTTTTGCCTTTTTTAACAGATATCCTGCTTGTTGCAGCTGTTTACCAAACATCTTTTGCTCATTTTTTCGAATAATTGTATTTCCGAAACTTGCTAATCTTCTTGAAATGTCTCCAAGATTATCTGTTCTACACTCAATATCAAAAATTGGAGTGATTGCTTGTTCCCAAGATTGACCTCTATTTAAACGATTACGTATCGTTTTCGGTGCAAGTCCTGTTTCTTGTGACCACTCGGTAATGGATTTCCCTTTGTACTCTAGCCTGTTTAGATTCATTTGTTTTCTCCTAAAATAGTGTTTCTTCGATAATTTCGATTGAAACACCTTTTTCTTTTAATTCGTTGTGTGTATACACGTTTACCAGAAACTCGCCTGACATTTTCGAATTAAACGTGTCAAAATTTGGTTCTGTGTTTTCTATGAAGTCTACAAGTCTTTTGGCTCTTTCGATTTCAAATATTGTTCGATAACACTCATTGCCAGGACCATGCCAAGTCATGATTGTTTCAGTATTCTGAAATTGGCACAGGACATCATTCGTGCCGATCACTCTTATTTTGCACTTCACACTATTCAAACTCCTCAACTTCGATTTTTATCATATCTTCCATGCCCCAAAATTTCTCAAGTACACATATGACAACCTGGCGATCATCAATGAACGTTCTATTGTTCATCGTGTCTAAAATTGTCTTTGCTAGATTATCGACATCTGCGTGCTTCTCACAATACTTACCATCAAGCAATTTCTTCTTTCGATTACTCATACTTTGTGGGAGTGCATAAACAAATGCGATTTTGATATATATTTGTTTATCACTGTGCCATTTTGGAATTTTCCATTTGATTTTATTTTTAAAATCTTTATATTTTTGCGTGTTATAAGCATGGCCTTTTCTTGAAAATCGTGGTCTTGGTGCTGGCACTGGTCGCTCATTAAGAATGACCAGTGCTTTTCTTAACGAATCGGGCATAGTTTAGCACCATATTGCTTTTTAAGTTGCTCTCGTTGGGTTGAATTAGCTTCATAAATAAATGCGACATAACCTTTACTCTTGCAT
Organism: Firmicutes bacterium ZOR0006; assembly: GCA_000798955.1. Classification (GTDB taxonomy): domain Bacteria; phylum Bacillota_I; class Bacilli_A; order Culicoidibacterales; family ZOR0006; genus ZOR0006. The sequence continues at coordinate 8,577 of JTLC01000030.1, forward strand.
TCTTTACGCTCGTTTCCAACTTTGATTCTGTCATGAAATTTTCGTTTATCAATTTCAAGTTCATCAAAGACTTTTCGTGTGTTTTTATCCTTTTTGGCAACTACAACTTTTCCGTGTTCAACGATTAAACTGATTAATTTTCTAGTTCTCATCAACAATTCCCTCTACTTTTTCATACCGCTTCAATACATCCCACAACTTGTTATTTAAATCTGTCTGTGTAAATTCGACTTGATCCATTATCTGCACGAGAACAATCAATACATCGGCAATCTCTTCTTTGACATTTTGAATATCTTGATTGCGGATAGCTAGTGATAATTCCAACGTCTCTTCATTGAGTTTCTGGATTAATTGCTGTCTATTGTTGCTAATACTCGTTTGTTCCAACATTTGCAATATTCTATTTTTAAGACTGAATATTTCCATCTTCTAGCACCTCTACCAAGCTGTATTCTTCTGTGTTTTTAGTTTTTAAAATATCATATTTTTTATCAGTACGAGCGTCATATAATCTCATCCGATTCTCTTCAAAAATAAGTGCCATTTCAAAGCCATTCAGAGTTTGAATGACTACTTTCAAGGCTAATAACACCTCATTTGTTCTCTCGTTCATCAAACTTGCTCCTTCACTTCTATTCTCACATGCCAATATCCGTCTTGATACGTTTCTAGCAACAGTATCTGCTCAAAATCAATTTCTCTACACAATTGATCATAATAGTGATAAAGTGCCTTCTGGTATGCTTTGCGTTTGATTCTATGTTTAAATATTTTATTTATTTTCATGCTTACCAACCTACAAAAATTTTATAAATAATTTGATTATTGTGAATCACACAATTGATCATAGTTATGTTCCAATCGTTCCATACCGCAAGTCTCTTCAAATCATTGGTTAATACAACATCACCTTCATCGCTATAAATACGATACACATCACTCACTATGTCTCTTTTTTTATTCATGTGTTCCATGAATGCTTTTACTGTTTGGAATCTATATGCTTGCTTCATCATTCATTCCCTTTCAAAAAACACAACAAACATGCTGAAACAAGTGCTATCAACATGTAGAAAAGAAATGCTAGTGCACTCAACTTCAAACAAAGTATGAATACGTACACTAGCATAAACATCATCATAAGCTCATTCATAAATTAGAACGGTAAATCGTCATCTGACACATTAATCATCTGTTCAGGTTGTTGGAACTGACCAATTTGTGGCTGTTGGTACTGCTGTTGTGTTTGTTGTTGGATAGCATTTGATTGATCAATTGCTTGTTGCATTCCAGGACGAACCTGTTGTTGTGGTGCTCGCTGTGCGTTCATTTGTTGCATTTGATCATGTGTTGCTGATTGTGGGTAACGATAATAATGTTCGTTTTGTTGTTTTCCAAATTGTCCACCAGCAAAATTGTTTTGTTGTTGTCTATTCGCTTGAGGTGTAACCGTTTGAACTTCACTAACTGCGTATACCTGTTGCCCCTGGAATTGCTCGATTTTACGAATAACACCTTTTGTCCGTTCATTCCCTTCGTGAACATAGCTTTCAAGCGCTACGGTACCGTTAAATAGTTTTCCAATGAAATGTGTTTTATTGACACTTTGGAGTGAGCGTACATCAATGTTTGGATTAATCATCTGCACGAATGAAAAGAATTTATCTGTTTGTTCCGGGAACACGCTATGGAACACTTTCTGTCCATCTTTGTTTTCGCATGTAAGATTCAAAAAGATTGTTCCCTTTTGAGATGTACGTTGCTTGATATCAGTGATTGTGAATGTATATGTTCCCGCTTTGATTGATTGGCTATTAATATCAACTTGCTGCGCTTGCGAGAAGTTCACACCGATATTAAAATTATCATCTGCTTGACCTTGATTGTTATTTCCATACCCACTGCTTGCTTGTTGATTTCCCTGTTGGTTGTTAAAATTGTTGTTGTAACTCATGCTATTGTTCTCCTTTTAGTTCTTTGATAATTTTTTCTAATGTTGGATTGATGATTTCATAGTTGATATTTCTATTCTTTGTTCGTGCTTTTGACGTGAATAATGGATCACCGCCAATTTTGACTGAATAGATTGGTACACCATCTCGTACTGTGATTCGTGTATGGCCAATAACATCAACCGCACCTTCGATATGTTTTTGTAGTTTCTCTTGTAAATCAATTGAAACGCCTGGATTCATAATAATTCCGTCTCCGAAACCACCCTTTGCATCCCGTTCATGGCCAATAAAGACAACATGGAATTTCAATTCTTTTGCTACTTGTTTGATAAACGTGATATACGAGATTATTTTTGCTGCGACAGCACCATGATCATTGAACGTTGCTTTCCGGATATTGCCACCTAGCATATCGTTTAAGACCATGTGCTGTAACTTACTCAACGTATCAATTACTAACACATTAAAGTGTGTATCGACTTTTACTGCTTGTAGTTGTCCGAGAATAGCTTCAAAGTGTTCTGTACATTGAATATCAACAACAAAGCCTTTATCCGCTACTTCTGTACCGTCTTCATGTATATCAAGAATAAGTGGTATTACTTTATCTCCGGCTGTTGCTAACGTTGTTTTACCAGTTCCAGGCTTCCCATATAGCATGAACGTGGTCGGTTTATTTTTGTTTTTTTGTTGTACGGAAACAATTCCTAGATTTGAATGATTCATTTTCCGTTCCTCCTATCTAGCTAATTCCTTGGCGCTAGTTCCTCTAACTCTTTCCCAATTGCAACAAGCTCATTTGTTACAGTGATTATGTTTGCTTGGACACTGTTCAGCGACTCAAGCAGATGTTTAAATGTCGGTTCGTTCTGTTCAACTGGTTGTAGCTGTAACTCTCCAATCGCCATTTTTATGTAACGTTTAGTCGTTAGCAAATTATTCTTATTAATCATCAGTTCACTTCGTCTTTTTACAAGTAAATTACTCACTAATACTCACCTCTTTCAGTCTTTGCTCAATGGCATGCTTGGTTACTGCTTGCCAACGTTTGTAAGGAAATGCATTGAATTCCACTCCACGATTCGTCTGAATGAACCAGGGCTGTTTCGTGTGTTCTTGGTATTCAAACACAATCAAATTGTTTTTAAGCGTTGTCTTCAAATAGTCAATCTGCTTGTTCAACAGCGCATTTTCTTCCTTCAAATCTTCAATTTCATATGTTTCTTGTTCTTTTTGGAAATTCAGGTGGTCTAATGTATCGCTCAAAACCCTATACTTTGCTTCTAAGCGTTTTTTATCTTTCAAATGAGTATTGATTAACAAACTTGCCATTCCATGCTTAAGCGTTGCTTTATTTAGTTTTTCGGTTAACTGCTTAATCTCATATTTCTTTTGCTGGCTATACTCAAACTCTCGTTCGATGACAGTGTTGCATGTTTCCACTTTGACAAGCAGACTATTATTCGTATCTTCTAGCTCTTGAATGCGTTCAAACGCTCGTTTAAATTTGATTTCATTGATTTTAGAATCGAATGAATCTCTTAAATTTTTGGCTGTCATTTCTTTGTACTGTTTTCTCGTTAGAATCTTAAACATTTTTATTCCCCTTTAAGTTTTGAATTTGTGTGATTACTTGCTGTTCAGAAACATGTTGTTCCATGATTGCTTCATCTTCTGTGATTACTTCATTATCATCGTTTATTATAAAAAATTGGATTTGCTAGCATTGTCTTGCCAACTCCCTTTCTTGGCCGTAAGTATTCTTTGAGTTTCAATGTTCCTTCGCACCAATTCGGCATATCATCCACTCTCCTTTATCGCTTACGCGTCTTGTTCGCTGCTTCCAAATAAAATTCCAAAGAACTGCTTGAGCGCTTCTGCTTGTTCGTTCAATTCTGCTTGCTGCTCTTCAATGATTTCATCATCTTCTTCGATTACTTCATTATCATCGTTTGTTAATTTTGCGATAACTGTCAGTGCTGTATCAAATGCGAACATTTGCGCCTGTGCTTGTTTGTATTCAGTGAAGCCTGGTCGTTCTTCGCTCATAAAGTAATTTTCTATTACGAATTTCTTTTCGCTTTCGATTCCGTTGATAATTTGTTCTAGCTTATTCATTGTTTAGTCCTCCTAAGATAGTGGGCTCGGATTCATTTCACCAGTTTCTGGATGAAGTCCCTCTCCCATTAGATATTTGATCATTGCTAATTCTCGTTCGCTCTCTGGTGTCTGTTCAACTTCGGTAGGTGCTTCCCACTTCGGCATAACTTCTACACGTTGCTGCTTGCCGTATTTACTACCACGTTGCTTTGCTCGCAGTTCTTCGGCACGTTCAAGGTCAGCGAGTGTTTTTATGCCCTGGGTCGTTAATCTATCAACCGCTTTTTTCAGGTAGTTTAGATTTACTCCGTTTGTAGCAGTAGACACACATTTGTCGATAACTGCTTGTAACAATTCAACATCATGTTCTTCCGTCCACTCTCGAACTGTTTCCACTACAAAACTTGTAGTTGGAATATTAAGCGATTGAAGATCATTTATGATTGTTTGTTCGTTGTTCGTTGAATTGGTAGATTCTATATTTTCTAAATCATCAACAGTATTAGTAGGTACTTCATCTAAAGAACAACAACTTAAATTGTTATTCTTAATATTGTTCTTTATAACTTGTTCTTTATTATGGGTCACTGTGACCATAGGTATGGGTCCCGCTGACCTATGGGTATGGGTCTCTCTGACCATAGGTATAGGTCTCTCTGACCCATAGGGAATATCAGAAACTATATATAAATTTGACGTCTTAGAACCATTTTCACTTGCTCGATTTACTCTTTTTATGTATTTATTTTGCTCTAGTTCATTCAATCTCCTTTTAACTGTACTAGCACTCATCCCACATTTTTCAGCTAGTACATTTATACTTGGAAATGCTTTGGAACCGTTATTGCTGTAGCGACAGAGAGCAACATAAATCAATTTTGATGATGTATCTAAGTTGCAATCATCAATTAAGCGATTATCTACTTGAAAGAACGGTAGGGATCTTCCGTCTTTTATCTTGAAATCATCCATCATTCCACCTCCACAAAGTAATCACCGAACCAGTGGTTTTCAATCCCTTCGTATTCATCAATATCGCTAGCGGAGCAACCACTGAACAAGTACAGGAATTCTTTGACTGATTGAAGCTTTTTAAAATTGCCTTTCGATTGAACACCGTGCAATCCTAATGATCCACCGTGGAAAATGCTGTATTTTCTTACCATGTTGCAACACCCCAAGCTATCGCAAGATTTTGAAGCCAACTTACTAATAAGATGAATGTAAGCAAGAATCCTAATCCAGCTAGTGTTTCAATTACTGATTTTTTTATGCTATATGTTTTATCTTCTGTTTGAATAAGTATTTTCATCATTATTTCCCCTGTTCGACTGATTTTCTGGCTTTTTTCAAAGTATTTTGTGAATTCAGACAAAATCACCTCTTTCTTTGTCGTTTTGATTAGTTATTTTGTTATACTTGTAACATCTTTTAGAAAGGAGGTATTTTATGAGTAATAAAAATTTGATTCCCCCAGGAACTGATAACAAGCCAAGTGGTCAATATGTCGAAGTCGGTCCTCGTGGCGGTGAAGTAAAGAATGCGCGCACGGTAACTATCGACAAGGGCGATCGTCTTCCGCCAACCCAAGAAAAAGGGCGGAAGTGGCAACGAAAATAAATTTTATAAGACTCATTCAGTTGGCGCTGAATGGGTCTTTTTATTTGTCCTAAACTGTTTCAATCGTTACTTGGTAATCGTCATTAGCAATTCCTTTGTAACCTTCCTTGTCGTTACCGAATACTCTTGCTACCAGGTTATTGTCTTTATCTTCTACCGTAAATTGCCAATCAACACCTTGTGCTAATTCTTTTTTGCGCCGGCTAAAGCAATATGATTTTCCAAACATATTAATTTGCAACCAACTCTCGGCATATTTCTTTTCGTTATTTTCTACATAAACTGTTAAATGGTGTTTAATAATCATTTTTTTATTCTCCTTCCCAAATCTCATAAATGAAGTTGTCTTTATCCAGTCCAAGTGATTCAAAGAAAAACTTCTTCGACACTCGGCTATTGATCGTCGTAAACCCCTCTTTTTCGAGACGCTTATTCATATCTTTCATAATTTTGTAGGCCTTGCTGGCGCTACACTTCGCAATATTGCCGACTTCTTCTGCTCGTAGCAGTACTGGTAGTTGCTCGTAGTTCATCGTAGTTCCTCCATTCGCATCTGTGCATTAGCACCGATAATCATTAATGACAATTCTTCATTCGGATTGAATTTTTCAATCATTTCTAGTGCTGTTTTGAACTCTTTCTTTGGAATGTCTTGATAAGACGGTACTTGAAATGAATTCCACAACAATTTATGTATCGAGTTGAACGTTTTATTTTTGACAACTTTATTTTTATAAGCTCTGCTCTCATAGCCAAGCAGACGAGTCGCTTTCTTCTGAATTGCTTCTTTGATTTGTTTCGATTGCGCTCGTGTTAAATTCAGGTTGTTTTCAATTTCGACCATCTTCGTTTCAATCACTTGAATTTGTTCTGCTTGCTGCGTTTGATTTTGTTCGAGTTGAATCATGAACTTCAATTCAGTAGACAGATTAGCGAATGGATCCGCTAGCTTTTGTTCCAGCTTCTCAACATAAGCAATCACCGCTTTTCGCACCGACTTACTTTCTCGTACTAAAACTTGTTTAGCTTGGGACGGTGTAAGTTCGTACATTGGGTACTCACGACCGCGCACTTCATATTTTCGTTCCAAAATTTCTTGGAGCGAGATTTCTTCTTCAAATTCGTCTCGAACAATATTTAAAAATGTGTCATGACGTAATTCTGATTTGTTGTCGTACTGCTTACGGAATAGATTAATTTGCTCCACCAACTCCAAAGTTGTGATTGTTCCATTTTGTAAATTTGTTAATTCCATGTTTGTTCCTCCTTCATTTCACGAAACGTGAAATAATTACTTAAAAATTTTTTCGTACGTCAAACTCTCATCGTACTGTTTAAACATTGCTACAATTTTATCAATCTCGCTTTTTGTGAACTCTCTGTTACCAGTCTCTTTTAGAGAGTATGTAGGTACTGTAGTACCTATAACTTCAGCTACTTTTGATTGATTGAGATTATAGCGAGCTCGAAGCGCTTTTAACTCTCGTGACATTTCGTCCACCTCCTTGCTTCTCCTTAAGTTTATTTCACAATTCGTGAAATGTCAATGTATTTTTTCACTAATTGTAGAAAAAGTTTATTTTTTTGCTTAAAAGGTTTATATTTAAGGTATAAATTTCACGTTAAGGAGAAAAACATGACAATCGGAAAAAGATTACGCGATTTAAGAAAAAAAGGCGGATATTCAGTACCACAATTGGCAAAAAAACTAGGTGTTTCAACTTCTACTATTTATGGTTACGAAAGCAATTCTCGAGAAGCTAGTGATGAACAAAAACAAAAGCTTGCTAAAATATACAATGTTTCACTCGACTACTTGATCACTGGTAGCGAAACCCAGCCAACCACGCCCACACTCTACAAAAACCCGAACCCACGATATGCTCCTTTATTAGGAACGGCCAGTGCTGGTACACCTGAGAGCGTAGATCAGTTTATTGATGAAATGTTAGAAATACCGAATTTTATTAAGCATGAAGCTGAACACATGTTCTTTATCAAAGTGAACGGTGATTCTATGAACAAACTTATGGGAAACGGATCAACTGCTTTGATTCTAAAATCAGAACACTTCACGACACAGCCAAAAACGGGCGATATCGTCGTGTTTAAGGTTGATGGTGAATATTGCATCAAGCGATTCATTGAAACCGATACAGTCGTTATATTCGAGCCTGCTAGCTATTCAGATGAGTTTAAGCCGCTCGTCTACGTTAAAGGCACGAGCATTGACATTGAAGTAATTGGAAAAGTGATCTATACATACAACACGTGGGAGTAAGTAAATATTCAAACTATTGAACAAGGAGGAAGTATGGAAGAGATAACAAAAACTGTCGTCAAAGTGACAAGTAAGGTTCCAACAGGAATGACCGAGCCTTTAACCGCTATGTTGGACGATGACACTAAGGTATTCATCAAGCGTAACAATCACACGGCATTCGGAAACTTTTTCCTTATAAACGAGTGGATTGGATTTAAATTAGGCGAAATGCTTCAGTTGAATCAACCTAAATTCGGTATTGCGATGATGGGAGTGAATTTAGATGCTTCACTGCTTGAAAGTAAATATTTTCCAGGTGATTGCACATACTGTTCTTATACAGAAGCAATAACATTGGCCCAAACATATAACTCTCAGGAGATCAGCCACTTATTAAGTGTTATGGATGAAGAAGAAATTAAACTATTCATAGAGGTGGTTTTTTATGATGCGATTATTTATAATGGTGATAGAGATAATGGTCAGAATATTCTAATCGATTCAAATTTACGAACATTCGCTTTTGATTATACTCACGCATTTTACTCACCTTTTGACTGGAATAGAAAATCAACATTTGCGAGTATTTACGATAATGATGATCCCGATGAAAATTTTGCTTCACTCGATGGAATATTTGATGAAAACTCAGGAATATACGAAGCATTAGCTGAAATTCCTAATAGTTACCTGCTTGTTGATGATATTTATACAAAGTTCGATAAATTATTTACATTACAACTAATTGACGATGTATTCACTAGCATTCCTGATGAATTATTTGAATTTGGCATTGATAGGTGTGATTTGAAATATTTACAACACTTTATCGAAACTAGATTTTACCAATTAGCGCTTATTCGTGAAAAACTATACACTTTGATGGGAGGTGAGCGGCGATGAATAATGAATTAGTAACTTTACAATATGCAATTTTGAAATACAGAAAAGATGTAGTCTTGCCAGAAAACAATGAATTCCAAGAAACATTGATTGTTGGTGCTATTTTCTATATCAAAGAAACAAATTACCGAAAGATTTTCTTTACTAAGAATCACAATGACTTCTTTAACAAAAAAGTGTTCACTGGAAAGTTAACATTTACAATGTATACAGAAGCAATTGAGCAAAATTGGCATCAATCACTCTTCAATACCGAACGGAACGAAAATATCAATCTTGAAACGTTCACACACAAGTACGTCAATAACTTCTACTTCTCATCTATCAAGCAGCGAACAATCAACAGTGATAATGTAGCAAGTGAAATTAAACTTTTTTGTGAAAATATCGACAAAGTAGAATTTTCTCCAACGAAGAAAAAACCAGATGAATTAAAAAAAGCGCTTCGAAATGCTTTAACAAATTACACGCTTGTCACACCAAATGAACACATCAGAGGTGAATTTGGCGATACGTTCAAAGTTGCATTCAGTAGTGGTAACGATGCATACGTATTGTTAGACTTTAGTTCTCATGGGCCGAACTTTTGGAATCACATCCGTTCGATTGCATATTTCGCATCAAATAGTGAAAACGTGAACCTCTATCTCGTTTACACCGCACCTGGCAACGATACAAAACATGTAGAGCAGTTCCACCAAGCTGTAAAATTACTGGAACACAATAAAGTAACATGTATTAATCAAGCAAACCTATCACAATATATTTTCGATAAATACAACTAAACAAAAAAAGCCCCCTTTCTCAAGGAGGCTTTTTCTTCTTTTTCACCTGTTTTTTTTGCTACTTTCTATTGAAAAAACGGACGCCGTTTATTATAATAAAAGAGTAGGAGGTGAACAAAATGCATAGACATTCTAAGCGGAAAATTGAAGGTAAAATCAAGGTTTCGATTAATTTAGTTATTGTGAAGTTTACATTCAATTTAGTCCGAAAATAAGAGTTCGGGAGTGACAGCTCCCTCTCTTACCACTTAGAATACCATAAACGCATTTGATAATCTATGAAAAAAACATTTGATTTCAAAAAATTTAAAGTTGAAATGACTGTTACACGTCAAAAAATCACAGTAAAATCAACGCTACAACTTCTTGCAGTTATTACAATAGTTGCAGCAATCATTTACTTATTCACACGCTAGGAGGATATTTCAATGCAAAAAACAGAACGTGTCTTGAATGTGATGTTCAATAAGCCATCACCAGCCGGTAAAATTCCATCACCCCGAATGACGATTCCAAAGCAATGGTTAGAAGCAATGGGAGTGAATCCAGAAGAGCGATCAGTCGTTGCAATATTTGATGGTGAAAAAATTATTATCAAGAAAGCCGAATAATACGAGAAGAATGAAGCTAGTCACTATGACTGGCTTTTTTTGTTTTCTTTACATTCGTATGTACCTTAAAAAATCTAAAACGATTGTATTACTTCTAAATCACTGTATAATTTTACTTGTCATTTTGGCAACAAATATAAGTAGGAGTTGATACTATGTCAGTCAAAAAAACTACAAATAAAACAACTTGGGAATTTTGCACCCGTTATACTGATGTTCAAGGAAATCGGAAACAAAAGCGCCTACGTGGTTTTATTACCAAACGTGAGGCCCAGGAGGCGGAACGTGATTTTTTAAATAGCTTGAATCATAACGGTATCTTAGAACGTGATGATATGACCGTTTCTAAACTGATAGATTTATACTTGGAAGCGCGAAAACCTGAAATTAAGGCAAATACATTCCAAAGCTTGACTAACTTCTGTTCCAAGCACATTAGGCCGTTCCTGGGCAACGTGAAGGTGTCTAACTTGAATCAAAACACAGTGGCTTCATTTCACAAATACCTGCTTGATGATGTTGGTGTGAAATTATCATCAGCAAAAACAATTCACGGGAAGCTGATAGCAATGATCCGCTATGCCGAAGTACATTATAATATTCCGATGATTTCGCATAAACTACGTCCACCGAAGATTGTTGGCCTATTAGAAGAAAAACGATTAAAATTCTATACACCAGAACAAGTGCGTGAATTTGCGAATGCTGCACGATCAGTCAATGATTTGATTGCGAATATGATTATTGTGCTGGCACAAACAGGTTTACGAATTGGGGAGCTCACTGGATTAACGTATAAACACATTGATTTTGAAAAAAAGAAAATCCTTGTCCGCCAAACTGCGTATTACACAATGCTCGATGGCAAGTCACAAATGACGATATCAGCTCCTAAGACACGTTCTTCTATTCGTGATGTTTTGATGACTTCTGAAACTTTTGACATTATAAAGGCAATGTATGAAGCTGACAAGCTCATTGTTGGTTTTACAAAAGAGTTCTACATCTTTAGCAATGCAAAAACAAATGCGTTGCCATATTACAGTATTTTGCGTTATTTCAATGCTGCACATGCAAAAACAACACTACCAAAAATAACGATTCATGATTTGCGCCATAGTCATGCGAGTCTCTTGATTCACCTTGGGGCTGATGTTCTGCTTGTGAGTAAGCGACTAGGACACAAAGATGTGACTACTACTCTCAACATCTACTCTCACCTGTTCCCAGAGCGTGAAAACACGATAATTGACACGCTAAATGAGCATTTAAAATGATTTTGTGACTTTCTTGTGACTTTAGCCAAAATAAAAAACGTCATCAACCCAGTGTTTAAAAGGGCTGAATGACGTTTTTTTGTTTTATTGCGTTTTTTTGCTGTTGAAATAAGCATCAATGACTTCTCGAGCAATTTGTGCTTGCATATGACTACTTGGTACTGATAAATCATCTGCTGGTTGAACACTTGGTACAACGACAGCTAGAGCAATTTCAGGATTATCAAATGGTGCAAATCCGATATATGTAATATTAAAAACTTTTTTATCGTATTGACCATCACCATCGGGATCAATATAGGCCTCAGCAGTTCCGGTTTTCCCACCAGACTCATAAGCAACACCACTACCCTTAAATTCACTATAGGCTGTTCCATCACCGACAGAAGTAACTTGATGCATGCCTTCTTTTATTTGGTCGAAATAATTTTGCGTCAGTGGCACACAGTTTAAAATCTCACGGTTGTTTTCCAATAAGATTTTGTCACCCTCTCCTGTTTCACCTTGAGCAACAACACTATCGACTAAATATGGCTGCACACGACAACCATTATTGGCAATTGTCGAAACGTACTGTGCCATTTGTAGAGGCGTGTATTGATCATATTGACCGATTCCAAAGTCAAGTACAAGTCCAGGGTCCGGATTGTCTTTTCCGATGAATCCAGTTGATTCATTTGGTAAATCGATTCCGGTTTTGACACCAAGACCAAACTGTTGGAAACTTTCACGTAATTTTGTAATGGTTCCATCTTGAATATACAGTTCTCCATTTGGAATATACTGCCCACCACCAAGTTGAATAATCAGCTTCCACATATATGCATTGGAAGACATACGTAAAGCATCAACATCACTGATATTCCCCATGACTTTCCAAGATTTTTTCAGTGGCGTACCTTTAAATTGGAGTGCTTCATCGAGTAAGTACTGACCTGGTGAAATTGCCCCAAGTTGATAACCAGATAACACGGTTGCCGGTTTTACACTTGAACCCATTTGGAAATTACCTGTTGCATTTAAAATCGAAACATCAGCGAATTCTTTCGTTTCAGGATCGTATTCTTGACCAGCCATAGCAATGATTTCTCCAGTTTGCGGATTAATTGCGGAAACAAATGCTTGAGTTAAATTTGCTGCTGCCGGATTATTTCGTTCTTCAAGCAATTGTCGTTGAATAATTTCCTCAACTTGTTTTTGGAAATCAATATCTACAGTTAAATTAAGTTGATAGCCGGCATGTCCTTTTTCAACAAGTGTTTTATCAAATGTCCCGTCATCCCGTTTTTCATACGCAAACATATCAGCTTGACCACGCAAGTATTCTTCGTACGACTGTTCAAGTCCACTGCGCCCAACTCGCTCATTCAAATTATAGCCTAAAGCCATATAATAATCAGCAACTTCAGCAGGTAGTCCTTGTTTTGAAGAAGTAACACTTCCTAAAATTGTTTGCATTGAGTCGCCTTGTAAGTATTCACGATCCCAGTTGAGATTTGCTTCAACGCCAGGCATTGTTCCTGAATGTTCAGCAACACGAGCAAATTCTTCTTCCGAGACATTTTCAGCTTTAATTGTCACACTTTTACTAATTGAAGATTGGTCCATTAAGCTTTTAATATATTCAAGTTCAATTAGTTGTGAATCCATTGCAGCAATCGCCTCAGCTGGGATTTGTTGCATAATTTCTTGCGTATATGCATCATATTCAATTTCCCCAGCTTCATAGGCTGCTTTCGTTTCGGCACTTGCATAATTTTCGACGGTTTCTTCGTTATTTAAATAATAAAAAAGTCGTAAATCATTGTCATTAATAACAGAAATATCAATTTCAATTAAGCTCGCTAATTTTTCAGCAATCGCTTTGTATTCTTCATCCGTTGTTCCTTTTTGGAAGGTATAAATAATATTTTTAACTGGCTTATTGCTCACGACAACTTTTCCGTCAGCATCAACCATGACCCCTCGTGGTTGGTTGGCTGAGTAAGTAATTCGGCTTTGTTGGTTGTACTCTTTGGCATACACCTCATGTTCGATTACTTGAATATAGAATAAGCGCATTGCATAGACAATCATAATTAATGCCATTACTAAAATAATTAGACTTGTTCGCCACTTTGCCATTTCGGTTAGGCGCCCTTCATGCTCTTGAGCCATGTTTTGCATCACTTCACTTTCTTTGAATATATATATTGAATCAGAAAAAACTGATTAATTCGTTGCTTAATACACGCTTTTAATCTTATCATATTGCTACTCAAAAGTCATATGAGAAATCAGTAAAACACGCAGAGAAATGAAAAAGGCATTCAATGATGAATGCCTGAAAGTCTCAAGGTTGATTATTTTGTTGCGGCATAGCGTGCTGCTACTGCATCCCAATTCACAACATTCCAGATGACATGTGCAAATTCAGGACGACGATTTTGGAATTTTAAATAGTAGGCATGTTCCCAAACATCTAATGTTAACAACGGTGTTAAGCCATCAGTTAATGGACAATCTTGATTTGCTGTTGAAGTAATTGCTAATTTTCCATCAGCATCAACAACTAACCAAGCCCAACCTGATCCAAAACGAGTTTTCGCTGCAGTTTCAAATTTTTCTTGGAATTCAGCAAAACTTCCAAATGTTTCATTGATAGCTGTTGCTAATTCTCCTGTTGGTTCACCACCAGCATTTGGCGCTAAGCTTAACCAGTAGAAATCATGATTGTAAACACCACCACCGTGGTTACGAACCGCAGTGCGAATGCTCTCAGGTAATTTATCTAAGTTTTTAATAATTTCTTCTAATGACCAAGTAGCAAATTCAGGATGATTTTCTAAAGCGGCATTTAAGTTTGTTACGTATGTCGCATGGTGCTTTCCGTGGTGGATTGCCATCGTTTCTTTGTCTAAGTGTGGTTCTAATGCATCGTATGCATATGGTAATTCGATTAATGTAAACATCTAATCTTCCTCATTTCTTTTAATTATCTGTTGAATATGTCTTCATTATATCGCATGTTTCTCACCATGTCCCTAAATATGCTTTTAATTTTTCCGATATAAATCTTTATTTTTTTCAGAATGATTTTCATTTTCGAAAACGTCTTTCACTATCTTTCTAAAAAAAATTTGGTATACTAAGAGTACTTAGCAAAAAGGAGTGACTGAAATGTATCATCGAACACAAACCCGACCAGTTTTTGTCGGCGGGATTCAAATAGGTGGCAATAACGAAGTTGTCATTCAAAGTATGACCACAACAAAAACGCGTGATGTTGACGCTACTGTTGAACAAATTTTACAGTTAGAAGCGGCAGGCTGCCAAATTGTTCGCTGTACGTGTCCGACATTAGCGGATGCTCAGGCTATTGCAGAAATTAAAAAGCGAGTGAATATTCCAATCGTAGCCGATATTCATTTTGATTATCGGATGGCATTGGCTGCAATTGAAGCTGGTGTCGATAAGATTCGTATCAATCCCGGAAATATTGGGAGTGACGAAAAAGTTCGCCAAGTTGTTGAAGCTGCTAAAGCAAAACACATTCCTATTCGCATTGGTGTGAATGCTGGTTCATTGGAAAAGCACATTCTTGATAAATACGGTTATCCAACGGCACAAGGGATGTTAGAGAGTGCTCAATATCATGTGGAAATTTTAGAAAAATTAGGCTTTGAAGATATCATTATTTCGATGAAGGCGAGCGATGTCAATTTAGCAATTGAAGCCTACCAACTAGCTGCTGAAGCATTTCCCTATCCACTTCATTTAGGAATTACCGAGGCGGGAACAATCTTCAGTGGAACAATTAAAAGTGCCGCTGGGCTAGGTGTCCTTTTATACCAAGGAATTGGCAGCACGATTCGAGTTTCTTTAACAGCTGATCCTGTAGAAGAAATCAAAGTTTGTAAAGAATTATTAAAAAATTTCGGTTTAGCATCGAATGTTGCTACCTTGATTTCCTGTCCAACTTGCGGACGAATTGAAATTGACTTAATCAGTATTGCAGCTGAAATTGAGCAATTCTTAGAAAAGGTGCCAGTTAATATTCATGTTGCTGTTTTAGGCTGTGCTGTTAATGGTCCTGGTGAAGCGAAAGAAGCTGATATTGGCATTGCGGGTGCTCGTGGTGAAGGTCTCCTCTTTAAAAAGGGGAAGATTGTTCGGAAAGTTCCTGAAGCTGACATGGTTGAAGAATTAAAGAAAGAAATCCTTCTCATAGCTGAAGAAAAAATTGCTGCGGCAAATGCCGAAAAAAATCAATAACTAAAAGGCGACACTCCTTAGCAATGAGGAGTATCGCCTTTTTATTAATAAATTTGTTTTAAATCGTGATTGATTTTCAAAATATTTGGCTCTGTTAATACCAGTTGGGGTGCCAACAAGTGCAGTTGGAGTTGTTCTTCTGGTGGCAAAAGCTCAATATGCTCAAGCATTTCGCATAAAAAACCATATCCATCAGGACCGCCAATATCTTCTGGGGGACAACCACCACTTGCGAGTAAGCAGCGTGGCACGTCAGTAGCAGCAAATCCACGGATGTGAATCGTGTGTTGCCAGGCACTCTCAAAGTCGTAGACATATTCAAAATCCATTCCTGGTACAAAAACATCAGCAAGTTTCGTCTTTTCAGCTGTCAATATCACTGGGCCCTGTTCCTCATGGGGAACGAGACGTTTAAATTGTCCGCTTAAAATTCGGACGGCTTGATTAGGCAGCAAACCATCGAAAGCGTAGGCATGTCGATTCTCCCAACCAAAAGCGATTTGAATACTATCGTGGAGTTGGCTAAAGGTAAAATCTTGCGGAATATATAACCGACGAGCTGCAAAGCGTGCGCCAAAGTCGATCCGAATTAATACATCAAAAGCTGCTTGTTCTTTTGCTGGTCGTTGTATCGTCGTCAAATTTTGTAGCAAGTGGATTGTTTCTTGGGCTGGAAAAATGAGTTCTGTTCCTACTTTAGCCGGAATAGTATTAATGTAGTGAGTAAATTGAAATTGAAACAAAGTCTCTCCTTCAAAGAAAGCATCATTTTCGCGGAATTCTTGTGTCACATGGCCAACACGGCCCATGTAGACTGGTCCACGGCTTTTACTGTATTCTAGTTCATCAGCTTGATCAAAATAGGCGGCAATCATTTCTTCGCTAGCACCAAACATCGTGAATACTTCGCGGATTCCTTCAATAATTATTGTTGTTAAGTTTTGCCAGGCACTTTGCGGTAAATTTGCTACGACAAATGAGAGTCTTGTAGCATCATTCGTAACAAAGAGGACTCGTTGATGGTTGACTTCATAAAGTGTTGCACTCCATGAAAAAAATTCTGGTTCAGTCTTTGAAATAGGTGTTTTTTTAGCTGTTTTCAGTAGTTTTTGACTACAACAAATTTGCATATTATCAGTCCTTTTCCGTAGTTGAAATTTTTTTAAAAAAATCTCACCACTGCTTCTCTAGTATGGCAAAGTCAGCGGATGATTGCAATTGAAAAACACAATTAACTGGATTTTTTGCCCGTTTATTGTGAAAAAATTAAGTTGAACTCCACGAATATTTGTGTGAAGCTTAAAGAGAAGAAAATACCGAGGAGGTTTTACAATGACGTTACACAAAAATGATTGTCACAAAACAAAAAAACACGGGAAAAAAAACCATAAAAATTGTGGTTGCAACAAAAAAAGTCACAAAAAACACGATGTGACTGATCAAAAACATATGATTGTCCTTGCAGTCGTCTTAGCTGTCGTATTAACAGGTGGATTAGCTGTCATTGGTTATTTTGCTTGGAAAAACTTACAAGTTTTCATGGATGAACTTGAATAACGTAAAAAGCTATTAGCACTTTCGCTAATAGCTTTTTTTTATTTCATTTATTCCCCTAAAAGACGTTGAATATCTTGTTCAATTTTAAGTGGGGAAACAGTTGGCGCATAACGTTTGACGACCGTTCCTTGACGATCAACAAGGAATTTTGTGAAATTCCATTTTAATTCTTTACCAAATAGGCTTTTTGTTTCATTTTTTAAAAATTGAAATAAAGGATCGGTATTTTTGCCATTGACATCAATTTTGGCCATAATTGGAAATGTTACACCAAAATTTAGTTGACAGGCACTTTGAATTTCTTGATTATCAGCAACTTCTTGGTTAGCAAATTGGCTACATGGAAAGCCAAGTACGCGTAATCCTGTTGCTTGGTAGCGTGTATGTAAGTCTTCAAGTTCTTTAAACTGTGGCGCTAAGCCACATTTTGTTGCTGTATTGACAATTAAGAGCACATCACCTTGATATGTTTGCATTGAAAGCCCGTGACCATTGGCTTGTTTCACTGTGTATTGATAAATACTCATTTTATTTCCACCTTTCATTGTTGAGAATTTTGTTACTTGACAAGTGTTTCTAATAGTAAATCGAGTTGTTTTTTTAATGTAAATAAATCCGCTGCTGTGTGTTGAAGCTGGCAGTACAATGACTCAGGAACTGTCAAAATATCTTTTTGGAGCTGCCAACCTGCTAATGTTGGTGCAACTATGACTGTACGTTCATCACTTTCCAGTCGTGTTCGCGTCACAAACCCTTGCAATTCAAGCTTTTTCAAAAGTGGTGTTAATGTTCCTGAATCTAAATATAATTTACTTCCCAACGCTTTAACAGAAATAGCCTCGTGTTCCCAAATGACCATCAATGCAATATATTGCGTATATGTGAGGCCGTGGGTATCGAGTAAGGGTTTATACAGTTTTATCACTTCTTTTGAAGTCGCGTAAAGCGAAAAACAGAGTTGATTTTCCAGTTTTATTTGGTGTTCTGTCTGCATAAAGCATCTCCTTTAGATTTTATAAAATTAAATTGTACACAATCTTATAAGTGAATAATACTGTTTATTTGCTACTAAGTCAACTTTTCTTTTCTGAAATTAGTAAAAAAATTGCAGAAAAAGTGTTTTTCACTTTATTTTCATGAGTTATTCATAGTAAAATGAGATGGATATTGACTAAACGTTAGGAGATAAACATGAATACTTATATTGAAATTGTACATTCAGCCCAAGAACGTAAAGATTTAGGGATGAAGCGATATGGCTTAGTAGAATACCCCGATTCACTCCACCGTGAATTTATTATGTTACGTGGATCAGGATGTGGTTGGTCACGCTGTACATTCTGTGATTATTGTGCCGATAAGGATACTGACATCCAAGCAAATTATCGCCTGAACCGCTCCGTATTGAAGCAAGTCACGGGGAAACATCAGTGTTTGCAAATTGTTTCAAGTGGGAGTTTTTCCGAACTTGATTTTCAAACAATTACAGCTATTCAACAAACAGTACACAATCAAAAAATTACACACTTGATTCTTGAAACGCATACAATGTATGAGCGACAATTACCGAATATTCGCGCCCTTTTTCCAGGTGTAATAATTGATTTTATTGTTGGTGCTGAGACGTTCGATCTAGATTTACGCACAAAATTAAATAAAGGTCACGGTCAACGCACGGTTGCTGACTATACACAGCACTATCAATGGACAAATATTTTATTTGGCTTTGAAGAACAAGATGCCTTAACTCGATTAGAAAGCGATGTTTACACAGCTCTGGAACACTTTAAACGCTTTACAATTTGTATTTTCTGTGACAATGATACCGCAATTAAACGTGATCAAGCATTGATTGATCGCTTCTATAACTCAGAACTTTTTCAATTTTTGACAACAAATTCTGAGGCGCGATTTAAATGCGAAATTTTAGACGACTGTGACACGCGTGCCCCACATACGATTGATGGCGTGGGAGGAATCCAATATGACTAATGAAATTCTTTTTTTGATTTCGATTTTATTTTACCTAGGGACAGTACTTGTTGCCTATCGTTTATTTGGTAAAACCGGATTATTTGTTTGGTCAGCTGTCGGTGTTGTGCTCGCAAATATTGAAGTTATTAAAATGGTCACGATGTTCGGTATGAGTGTTACGCTTGGAAATGCTTTATATGCAAGTACATTTGTCGTAACTGATATTTTAAGTGAGAACTATACAAAAGCTGATGCCAAAAAAGCCGTGAATATTGGCTTATTCGTGACCATTACATGGGTACTAGCAACGCAAATGATTCTCGTTTTCATCCCAAATGAACTCGATTTTATTCAACCTGCTTTTGAACAAATGTTTGGATTGTTACCCCGGATGGCATTAGCAGGAATTTTCACGTATGCTGTTGTCCAGCGACTTGATGTCTACTTGTATCATAAATGGTGGGAATTTACCAATAAACGCTTTGGGACGAGTACAAAATATATTTGGATTCGAAACAATGGTTCAACATTAATTAGTCAATTTGCAGATACGATTATTTTCACAGTAATTGCCTTTGCTGGTGTGCTACCAACAGCTGAGATGATTGGATTAATTATTCCCTCATATATTTTAAAATCAATGGTTGGATTACTCGATACGCCAATTATTTACCTTGCTAAAAAGTGGCAAAAAGATGGTAAGATTCCTGATGAACCACTTGATATTAGTGAAAATCAAGAAAATATGACAAGACAACAGCTCGAAATTGCTTAAAAAAACACGTTCTCATCTCAAAACTTTGAGTAAGAACGTGTTTTCTAATTGTAAGCTTAGTCTAAAAACTGGATCATTCGCGTAACTAGTGTTGCTAACTCACCTGAGTCACGACGGCTTTGTAATGAACCACTGCGGTGTTGCTCTTCACGAAGTAACATCATCAATAATGCGGCACATAAATCGTAATCGGCGCTTTCAAGACGCTCGAGTTCTTTATCGGCATTAATTGGATCTGTTGTCATATAGTGTAAATAATCGGTTTTAAAGGCCCGAATTTCTTTTAACATACGATACCATTCAACTGGATCAGCTGATTGTAAGACTTGTGTTAATAATAGTTGTTTGTTTTTATTTGTCATGTGTATATACTCCTATTTCCTGTATCTAACTCATGCCAAAACAGGAGTATAGCTTATTATACCACAAATTCATCGGCCACTTGTTGTATCTCGCTTTTTTTCTAAATTTTTCACGACTCACTTATGCCACAGTTTTCTGATATCTAGACAGCTACTGCTAAATTTTTCTTTGTTCGCTAGTAGTCTAGCTCGAGCATTGTTTCACTCATTTCATAGATTTTAGCGGCAAAAAAGAGCAGGCATCGACAAGAAATTTATTTTCCTGTTAATGTTTGCTCTTTTTACAATCATAGTCTGGCTAGTTTATTCTGTCTACTACCACGATCAATCGTTCTGGACTTGAAAAATGGCTATGAGTATTTAGTTTCTGATTAACCAGTCAAAAGCACCAAGTGCTGCCGTTGCACCCGATCCCATCGAAATAATAATTTGTTTATAGGCCGAATCAGTACAGTCTCCCGCTGCAAATACGCCTGGAATACTTGTTGCTCCATGTTTGTCGACAACGATTTCTCCCATTCGTGTTTTTTCAACGCTATCGCCTAACCATTCTGTATTTGGTACGAGACCAATTAAAATGAAAACACCTTCAACTGCTAACGCATGTGATTCATTTGTTGCACAATCTTCATAGGTTAAACCTGAAACAGTTTCGTTTCCAGTGATTGCCGTTGTTTTTGCACCTGTAATTACTGTCACGTTTGGTAATGAATACACGCGTTCTTGTAAGACTTTGTCAGCTTTCAACGTTGGTTGGAATTCAATCACTGTGACATGGTTCACGATTCCCGCAAGATCAATTGCCGCTTCGATTCCTGAGTTCCCCCCACCGATAACAGCAACATTTTTGCCCTTAAATAACGGTCCATCACAGTGTGGACAGTACGCCACACCTTTATTTTTGAATTCTTTTTCACCAGGAACATTGATATTGCGCCAACGTGCTCCGGTTGCTAAAACAACTGTCTTACTTTGAAGTACAGCTCCATTTTCAAGCGTAATGTCAACATACTCGTTTTTTGTTAAACTTGCAACTTGTTGACCCTTCATCAAGTCGACAGGATATTCTTTGACGTGTGCTTCAACTTGAGCCATTAATTTTGGACCTTCTGTATACGGTGTTCCAATCACATTTTCAATTCCAAGCGTTTCCATTACTTGTCCACCAAATGTTTGCGCCACGAGACCAGTTTTAATGCCTTTTCGTGCTGCATAAATTGCGGCACTTGCCCCAGCGGGTCCCCCACCAACAACTAAAACATCAAAGATACCTTTGTCACTAAATTCACTTGCATCGGCTGGTCCTGTTACTTTATCGAGAATTTCTTCAATTGTTGTGCGACCATTCCCAAATGCTTCACCGTTCGCAAACATCGTTGGCACAGCCATAATCGTTCGTGCATCGACTTCTTCTTGGAACATCGCACCATCAATCATTGTATGACTAATGAGAGGATTCAAAGCACTCATCATATTAAATGCTTGCACGACATCCGGGCAATTATGACAACTTAAGCTGATATATGTTTCAAAATGAAGTGGGGTTGAAATTGCACGAATACGATCAATAATTTCTTGCTCAACTTTTGGTGCACGTCCACTCACTTGCAGTAATGCTAAAATAAACGATGTGAATTCATGTCCTCCAGGAATTCCGGCAAACACGACCCCACTCGCTTGGCTTCCTGTTTGATTAATCATAAAACTTGGTGTTCGTTCAAGTGCGACGTGTTCAACATGAAGTCGTGGCGAAAGTGCAACAACTTCAGTGACAAATGTTGCCATTGCTTGAGAGTGTTCATCAGTTCCCAAACTGAGTTGGATTGTTAAATCTGATTCAAGTAATTGTAAATATTGCTCTAATTGATTTTTGATTTCTGCTTCTAAATGCATAGAATTGCCTCCTTCTTGATAATTGAAAGAAGGCTGCTAGCAACAGAATCAATTCTGACACTAGCAGCCCTAGATAATTGCTTAGATTTTTCCGACTAAATCAATGCTTGGTTTTAAAGTTGAAGCGCCTTCTTTCCATTTTGCTGGACATACTTCACCTGGATTATTGCGAACATATTGTGCTGCTTTTACTTTATCGATTAAGATACTTGCATCACGTCCAATTCCACCAGCACTAATTTCAACTGATTGTACTTTACCTTCTGGATCAATGATGAATGTTCCACGATCAGCTAACCCTGTCTCTTCATCTAATACGTCAAATAAACGTGAGATTTTTTGTGATGGATCACCAACCATGATGTATTCGATTTTTCCGATTGCATCTGAGTGATCGTGCCAAGCTTTATGTGTGAAGTGTGTATCAGTTGATACTGAATATACTTCAACGCCCATTGCTTTTAAAGCAGCATATTGGTTTTGTAAATCTTCTAATTCTGTTGGACAAACAAATGTAAAGTCTGCTGGATAGAAGCAAACGATGCTCCATTGACCTTGGAAGTTTTCTGAAGATACTGTTGTAAATGTCCCATTGTGATACGCATCAGCGTTAAATGCACCAATTTCTTTTCCGATTAATGACATGAAAATGTCCTCCTTGAGATTATATTTTTTGATTTTGATGAAGTAATCATGAGCTCTTGATTACTGTTACCCTTATTCTGTCACACTTCAGCTTTTTTGACAATTGATATGCACCGGATTTTTTATTTTTAGCAAATACGAGATTCTTCTCGTCAAAACAACAAAAAAAAGAGCATCTTCCTTTATATTTACGAAATAAACCAATTCATAAATCACATTAATTAAGAAACACCTGAAATTATAATAAAAATACCCCGCAGATGCCGCTCAGATGAATACTTGTTGGTTTTTCGCCAAGCAGTGCCGGTGATTGTATGTGATCACACACTTGTTATCATTTTTATCTTTTCTTTTTCTCACTCAAAATCAATTTTAGTACTATTTTTTGTCTCGATTCAACTCGATAATTTGACAAAATTCAGAAATATCGGTACGCTGAATTTACTACCTGAAGGAGTTGACGAAATGGAATTACCTGTAAATGATGCAAAGGAAAAACAGCCTAACCAAAAACCCAAATTAAAACGCAAATATCGCCGCTTTCTTATCATTATCGCAAGTATGTTGACCGTAACGATTTTTGCCAGTATGTCTGGCATTGTCTGGGCACGATTTGTTGGTGAACAACGAACGGAAGAAATTTTGCCACTTGAGGAACAAAGTGCACCCGAAGCTGAATCCGAAGTTGATTCAGAAGTTGGTATTGAACCAGAACCAGAGCCAATTGATCCCTGTAATCCTGATGTTATTCCACAGTTACTTAGCACATTCACTCAAGCTCAAGCTGAGATTGGAGTTGAATTTGCGATTAGTTATTATAATATTAATGGGAACTGTACATTTGAACAAAATGCTGATCAAGCATGGCTTGCTGCGAGTACAGCGAAAATTGCCATTGCACTCATGACTTTTGAAAATATTGCCAGTGGTATATGGACTCCAGATACCTGGATTTCATATAATGCTGAGAGCCATTTTGAAGGTGGTGCTGGCCCATTACAGTTCGATGAAGCATTTACTGGAGCAACTGTCAGTGAACTAGCCGAGTTAATGATTACCCAATCAGATAACATTGCTACCAACATGCTTTTGAGCCAGCTTGGATGGACTATCGGGACACAAGAGTATATTGCACGAATAACAGGTATTCCTGCTCAAGATCCCAGCCAAAATTTGATTAGTGCTCATCAACATTTACTCATCATGCAACACTTGTTGAATGCGAATACGCCAGGACACAGTGAAATTTTGCTCTGGATGGAGCAAGCGAGTGATCGGAGCCGATTGGCTGCAATTACAAATCCAGACGGAACGCAACCAGTCGTTGCCCACAAAATTGGCGATTATTGGGATGAATCTGGTGTGTATTACCATGATGTTGCCTATGTACAAGGCGAAAACCCCTATCTTTTAATTGTGATGACCAAATCTGCTAGCGGTGTTCGTGATGATATTTATGCTCAAATCACTGACTTAGGTCAACAAATTCAAGCCTTGCATACAACACCATAATTAATAGTCAGAAAAAGTGGTGAAATCGAACATAATCGATTTCACCACTTTTCATTTTTTTTGCAGCATCACATAAGCCGTCCTATTCCCATCACGAACTGTCTTCGTAATCGTAAATCCGTGGTTACCATAAAATTGAAGTGCCCGTGTATTCGTTGTCAAACATTTCAAGCTTAGTGGTTCGGGACATAGCTGTTGCATTGTCATTATCAACTGACTCCCAATTCCCCGATGCTGATAGTCCTCGGCAATATACAGGTGATGGATAAAAGCGTCAATTTCCCACAATCCAATAAAACCAACAATCCTTTCGGCCACCGTGGCAACGAAAATCAATTCACCAACTGTGTCAGTCACGAAATCAACAATCATCGCCTGTTCCTGTTCACCGAGTAGTTGACAGTGAGCAGTTTCATACAGCTGCTGAAGCTGTGGGTTATCGTTACTGTTCGCTTGACGAATAGTGAACGGCAAATCATTCGCTTGTAGACTGTTTAAACGTTGTAGCTTGCAGTTTTTCCTATTGAAGTCACGAGCTTTCGGCGGGCTAGTGAAGTTAGCGTGTTTCATCATAGTCTGCCTGTAAAATTCCATATAGAGCAACATCACACACACCTTGGTTATTCCAATCAGCTTGTCGCCGAGTTCCTTCGTACAAAAACCCACTTTTTTTCAGGACTGCTCCAGAACCGGGATTGTGGAGATCATGCCGCGATTCGAGTCGATTAACTTGAACAACATGAAAAAGAAAATCCATGACGGCCTGGAGTGCTTCACTCATAATTCCTTCTCCCCACCATGGTTCACCTAAACAATATCCGATTTCCATTTTGCTCATCCGATCATCGCTAGAAACAACACTGATTGTACCAATTGGCTGATCCGATTGTTCAGTTAGGATAATCCCCCATTGGTAAAAGGCAGGGTTTTGATAGTCGCGGACCCAACTTGTCAGTAGCGCCTGTGTCACGCTTATATCTTCGTGTGGTGGCCATGTCAAAAATTTCGTTACTTTTTCATTCGAAGCCCAATTTTCATACATTGCCGGTGCATCACTAAGCTGCAAGGGGCGTAAAATCAACCGTGGTGTTTGTAATAGTTGTGTTCCTTGATGTTTCATTGCTTTCTCCCTTACTTTTTATTTTTGTGATTATTATACCGAGTTTACATACTAAATGCAAAGTGATTCCACAATAAAAATCCAAACATACTTTTACGAATAGCATGTTTGGATTTTGTGATTTCTAAGCTTATCTCATAATTGGGGCAATTGTGAAACGATAGTCATAGTTTTGATTTGCCGGAATTTTATATTCAGCCAATGGTTGTGCTCCCCATGAATCATCGCCACCAACTCCCATTTCACGATGATTAATGGATAATACCGTTTTATGAACTGGTGGTAACTCATAATGGTGGAAGGCTGCTTCCAATTCGTGACATGTATATGGTAAAGCACCAAAACTCAATGGTTGATCACCGGTAATGCGTAACCCAACACCAGCTGAATTCGTAATTTCGGCGAAACGCACGTGCGTGTGGTTTCCACATGCTTGGGGAATCACATAAGCGGCGACGTTATCGTGAACTTTATTGGTAAATGTCCCATATTTCGCACCGAATTCACGGTCACAGTACGTTTCATCTGGTCCAAGTCCACGCCAAGTCAGGGTATCAAATTCAGCTGGAATTGCCATATCCATCCCAAAGCGGAACATTTCTGGTAACCCTTCAACACCTTGGTAACTCATGTGCACATCAATGATACCATAGCTATCAATTGCATAGGTAACGACTGCTTGCGAAGCTGGCGTCGTATTTAAGTTATACGTGAAGGCAACTTGTAATCCAGTTTCCAAACGCGTAATTGCCATGTCTGTATGATACGCATATAATGAAGCGACTTTCCATTGGGCATAATGAATTTGCGCTTGATATCCGCGATCATTATCAACTGGCGCACGCCAGAAGCTTGGCATTAAACTTAAGTTTGGTTGGTGAATGTATTGCACACCAGCGTATTTGAGTGAGACAATGCGTCCTAAATTACGTGCGAAAATCACCTCAAAATTCATACCATTGATGCCCACATTCACATCACCTTCGGCAATCGTAAATGGTTGCACCGGTTTGGTTACCGCTTGTGGTCGACCAGCAATAATTTCTTGTCCAAAGGCAACTTCGTGCCCTGCTGGTGCATACGCCGTTGCTGTTCGTTCGTGAATCGAAACGGTAATAACAACTTCTTCATTTGTCGCCGGATAGTCAATTCCTAATGGAAACGTCGCTGTTGTTAATGGTGCTAACTCAAGTTGGAGTGTTTGGCTCGCTAACACTTCATTCGCTGTTTCAATACGCCACTGCACATCATACGCTGATAAGTCAGTGAAACAGTGTTTATTTTGAATTGTCACTTCTTGATCAGCAACAGTAATCACAAATGGTTGATAGGCACCTTTAATCGCTTGCATTTTTGGTGATGCTTCACGGTTCGCATAAATAATCCCATTGACACAGAAGTTATAATCAGTTGGTTGGTCACCAAAGTCACCACCAAAGGCTAAGTATGGTTCTCCATTGCGATCAGTTGTCCATAATGCTTGGTCAATATAATCCCAAATAAAACCACCTTGATACATGTCATACTCATCTTCAAGGGCGATATATTTATCCATCCCCCCATTTGAGTTCCCCATCGCATGCGTATATTCGCAAAGGATAAATGGTTTTTCTGGATCATTCTCGAGGAATTCCTTAATATCCGGAACGTATGCATACATCCGGCTTTCCATATCCGATGTTTCGTTAAAGCGACGATCCCAGAAGACACCCTCATAGTGAACCAGACGCGTATTATCACGATTACGGAAGTATTCTGACATTTGATAGAGGTTTTCACCACCAAAACTTTCGTTTCCGCATGACCAAATAATAATACTTGGATGGTTCTTATCGCGTTCAAGCATCGCTGCCGCACGATCTAAAATCACCTCGAGGAATTCTGGACGTCCATTTGGAATTGTCACTTCATTCCCTTCAACGACACCCATCCGTTGCCACGTTCCGTGTGTTTCTAAGTTTGTTTCATCCATGACATATAAACCGTATTGATCACAGAGTTCATAGAAATATGTCGCGTTTGGATAATGTGATGTTCGCACTGAGTTAAAGTTATTCGCTTTTAAGAACTTTACATCCCATTCCATTTCGGCATTCGTCACTGCTCGTCCGTAGTCCGCACTGAATTCATGACGATTGACACCACGGAAAACAAGCCGTTTCCCATTAATGTGCATCACTTTATTGATCATTTCAAATTGACGAATTCCGACTGGTTGGACAATAGCTTCAACAACTGCTTCTCCATCAATGATTTCCATTTGTAATTGGTAGAGATATGGGTGTTCGGCACTCCATAACTTCGCATTTGGCACTGCAATCGCTACCGTTGGCGTTGTTGTGGCTGCCGCTGTCGTTTGACCAACAATATTACCAGCACGATCACGTAAGGTTGCCCGTAAAACCGCTGTTGCTGTTAATTGGGCTTCAACTTGAACCGTTCCATCTTGATAATTGTTCGTTACAGGAGTGGTAATGAAGCAATCGGCTAAGTGAATTGCTGGGGTTGTATATAAATACACATCACGGAAAATTCCTGATAAACGCCAGAAATCTTGGTCTTCCAACCATGACCCACTTGAATATTTGTAGACTTGCACTGCCAGTTTATTTTGACCATTTCGGCGAATGAACGGTGTTAAGTCGAATTCGCTTGGTGTAAAGCTGTCTTCGCTATACCCAACATACTCTCCATTTAACCAGACGTTACACGCTGACTCTACCCCTTGGAATGAGATATACACTCGTTGATCAACTGTCCAAGTTGTTGGTACTTCAAAAGTCGTAACATATGAAGCGGTTGGATTGAATTTTTTGGGAATAAATGGTGGTACGAGTTCTTCGTGCCCATCCCATGGATATTGGGTGTTGACATAATGGGGCTTGTCATACCCTTGTAATTGAATGTGCCCTGGAACTTGGATTGAACCAAAACCACTGCAATCAGCATCAATGGCTTCAAAACCAACCGGACGCCCAGCCAAATTTTCACTATAATGAATCTGCCATTCACCATTTAAACTGTGGCGCCAAGTCATCGCTTCACCACTGACAGCCGCTTCTAAAGTTGGATAGTAACGGTGATCACTGTGCGGTGCTAAACGATTCAGTTGAAATGTTTGTGAATCTTCTAATAATGTATGTAATGCTGCTGTTGTGTACGTCATGCCCTTACCTCTTTTTTAGTAAATTTTCCTTTGTGACCAAGTGATATTTGGTCTGAATTTCTTTGCTTTTTGTTTGGTGTTGCCACCACCATGAGTGCTTTCCCCTTTTGGCAATCACTCACGATTATGACATTGCTCATTGTTTACATCCGTTTGCGGCTGCTAGACTTGTTCTAAAACAAGTATCACTGATGCATAATCACCAACAACTTGATCTAAAATTCCGAGTGCTTGTAATAAGCGTGGATTGAATTCAATTCCCCACTGCATTAATTCGTCACCGTTGAAGTGATAATCGGTTCCTTGCACACGGTATGTTGCTTCAGGATTTAAGCCTTGTAATTGTAACCGTGTTGGCAAGACATTTGGTTGTGCGAGTACACGGTAGTATCCGACTAAGCTGCGCTTTTGATCGGGACTCACAACTGACCAGGCTGTTTCGTTGCCTTGGTATGGGCTTAACAGCCGGTAGAAATCACCTGTTAATACGAGATTGCGTTGTTCTTTGTAGAACGCAATTTGTTCAGCAATTGCTGCTAATTCACTTTCTGGTAATTGTGTTAAGTCAAGTTCATAACCTAATACTCCAAAGAAGGCCACATCCCCACGCGTTTTTAAGCTCGTCATGCGGTGCACTTGGTGGTTTGGTACTGCCGATACATGGGCACCCATTGTTGATAATGGATAGCTAAATGACGTACTGTACTGAATTTTCAAACGTTCAACGGCATCACTGTCATCACTTGTCCAAATTTGTGGTGAATACGTTAAAATTGCTGGATCGAAACGTGAACCACCAGCTGCACAACCTTCGACAAGAATGTGTGGGAATTCTGTCACTAATTGGTGGTAGAAACGATACATGCCAATGATGTAACGGTGGGCAACTTCTTGTTGCTGACCAGCTGGAAGGTTTAACGAACCAATTTCAGTCATTGTTCGGTTCCAATCCCACTTAATATAACGAATATCGCCACCCTCACGGATAACTTTTGCAATCATCGCATAGACATGGTCAACAACTTCATCATTTGTGAAGTCAAGAACACACTGGTTACGTCCAAGTGTTTGTGGACGATTTGGTACTTGAATGACCCATTCTGGATGTTGACGGTATAAAACACTATTTGGTGAAACCATTTCTGGTTCAATCCAAAGCCCAAATTGTAAGCCTAAAGCCGTGATTTTGTCAGCTAAGCCTTTGACACCATTCGGTAATTTTTCCGGATTATGGAACCAATCCCCTAATGACGTTTGGTCATTGTTGCGTTTCCCGAACCACCCATCATCAAGGACAAATAACTCAATCCCAACTTTTTTTGCTGCTTGCGCTAATTCAAGAATTTTGGCTTCATTAAAATCGAAGTATGTTGCTTCCCAGTTATTAATTAATACTGGCCGTTCACGGTTCACCCATTCTTGATTAATCAGATGTTGACGGTAGAAGTTATGGAAGCGGTGGCTCATCCCATTTAAACCGTTATTACTATAGACCATGACAACTTCTGGTGCTTGTAATGTCATTCCTGGCTGTAAATCCCAGTTGAAATCAAAGTAATTTAATCCTTGTTGCACGCGTGCTGTATCAAATGGTGTGACTTCAACTTGACCAACATGATTGCCGCTGTACACAAGATTAAATGCGTACGCTTCCCCTTGAGCTTCAGTTGTTGTTGGCTGCTTTAAGACGAAGAACGGATTGGCAGTTGAACTACTTGTTCCACGTGTACTCGAAATGCTCTGTAGACCATGGTGTAATGGTGAAACTTGTAAATGACGCTCACGAACCCATGCCCCAGTAAAAGTCATCATTTCGTAATCTTTTGTCGGTAAGTCAAGGTTCATACTTAAGAAACGTTGCACTTGAACACTTGCAGTCCCTTCATTTTCAATGCGAGCATGACGTGTTAACACATCAGTTTCAATAAATAATGTATACGTTAAGACGAGTTTTAAATTTGTCATTTGATCACGCAGTGTGATTGCGAGCGACTCAACTTGTTGCTCAGCAGTCGTAAATGTTGCTGGTAAGTCAACAAGCGGGGCTTTTGTTTGCGTCAGTTTGTGACTTTCGTACACGAAGTTAACAATACGGCTTCCATCTTGTTGTAAGACTTCGATTGCTGGTTGGCGATAATCTGATGTTCCGTAGGTTGGATATTCTTGCGCAATCAGATCAAGGCAATAACTATCATCTTCGGGAAATACGGTACACGTATTTCCGTAACTTCCGGTAAAGAATTGATGGCTAAAATCTTCACGATGACGTAATTTCGTTCCATAATACAAATGACCGAGATTCCCATTTGCTAATACATGCATAATATAACTAAATGTTTTCCCCTGAATGTGAAATTGTTGACTGTTGGCTTCAAAATGAATCGTTGGTTGCATAAGTAGTCTCCTTCTTTTTGAGTAATATCTAAAACGAGAAATCGTTTTCACACCCTTATTATAGCAGAACAATATTTTTTTACTAGTGTTTTCGTAAACTTTTACTAAAATATTTTTTACTTTTTGGCATTATTTCAAGAAAATCTTTACTTGTAAGCGTTTTTAATGGTAGAATAAAATAAGAAAACTTTAAGGGGGACAAAAATGGCAACATTAAAAGACATTGCCAGTCAAGCAAATGTTTCTGTGAGTACGGTTTCACGTGTTTTGAATTATGACACGACTTTATCAGTATCCGATGAGACACGTTCCAATATTTTACGCATTGCTGACGAGCTTAATTATCAAAAAAACAAAAAAACAGCTACTGCTCATACGCCTTTCACACCAAAAGTTCGGGGGCGAATTTTAATTGTCACATGGTATAGTAGTCTTCAGGAGCTAGAAGACCCTTACTACCTTTCGATTCGATTAGGAATTGAAGAAGAATGCAAAAATCAAAACTTACAGATTATTGAAACTCTGCATTTAAATGGGGCAGATACGCTTGATTTACCTAAATATGATGCTGATGGTCTCATTGCTATTGGGAAATTTTCACAAGCACAAATTACGTTTCTTGAAACGCTTGCGCCACAACTTGTCTTCGTCGATTCTAATCCGAATTCACAAAAATTTACGAGTGTCGTTGCCGATTTAACTGGAGCAACAACACTGGTACTCAAACATTTATTGGAATTAGGTCATACTCATATTGGCTTCATCGGTGGCCGTGATTTTGTTGGTGATCAACAGCAACTAATTGCTATCGATGATATTCGTGAGCAAACATTTACAGAATTTATGAAGTTGCAAAAACGTTTCCAACCTGAAGATGTGTATGTAGGGAAATTTCATGTGAGTGATGGCTATGCCTTGATGAAAGCCGCAATTGCTAAAGGTAATTTACCAACTGCCTTCTTTATCGCAAGTGATTCAATGGCAATCGGCGCCCTCAAAGCTTTGCATGAAGCTCAGATTGCCGTACCACAGCAAGTTTCGTTATTTGGTTTTAACAATATTGCAACATCTGAATTTTCACAACCAGCCTTATCAACAGTTCATTTACACACCCACGATTTAGGTCGTTATGGTGTGAAAATGTTAAGTGAACGTTTACGTGATACGCAAATGATTTTACCAGTCCAAGTTATTTTACCAACTAAACTCATTATGCGCGATAGTTGTATTGCTTTAAAAAAATCGTAGTCCCACTCGTGTGAATAGCTGTTCACACGAGTTTTTTTGCATACAAAAAAGCTAGCTCCTTGTTGTCGTAACAAAGGCTAGCTTTTTTTATTGAATCGTTGCTAAAAAGCGTTTAAAGGCTGCTTCACCTGCCTGGTTTTGTTTAAATACCCCGGCATCCTCTAATACTCGCATAAACTTCAAACCAACTTCAGCTTGAAACATCTTTTGAATTTCAGCTACTGCTATTTGTGGATATTTTTTTTGCAATTCATCAAACCACATTTGGTGCTGTGCTAATTCAGGGTTCACTGCTACATCAAGTGATCCGGTTGCAAAGGCTTGCGCTAATTGCTCAAGTTCAGTTGCTAAACGGGCTGGTAAGACCGCTAACCCCATTACTTCAATTAAACCAATGTTTTCTTTTTTAATGTGGTGGACATCATCATGAGGGTGGAAAATTCCGAGTGGATGTTGTGCATCAGTACGGTTGTTACGTAAAACTAAATCAAGCTCGTACTTGCCATCACGCATCCGTGCAATTGGCGTAACCGTATTATGCGGTGTTTCCTCGCTAAAGGCGTGAATTTCAACTTCAGCATCGCTATAATTTTGCCATGTTTGGAGGACATGCTCTGCTGCTGCAACAAGTTGTTCCTGGTTATGACTTTGTAAACGGACAACACTCATTGGCCACTGCACTTGGGCAAAGTGGACAGCAGGATAATTCGTAAAAGTTTGGCTTGGCAGACTTGCTGCTCGTTCCATCGCAAAGGTATAGCGTCCACCTTGGAAGTGATCATGAGCTAAAATTGAACCACCAACGATTGGCAAATCAGCATTTGAGCCAACAAAGTAGTGCGGGAATTTTTCCACAAAAGCGAGTAAGCGCGCAAATGTCGCTTTTTGAATTTTCATTGGCTCATGGGCACCTTTTAACACAATACAGTGTTCGTTGTAATACACATATGGCGAATATTGTAAGTACCATGCTTCTCCCGTTAATGAAACAGGCAGGATACGGTGGTTATTTCGCGCTGGATGCTTGATTGTCCCATGGAAACCTTCATTTTCAACACATAATAAACATTTAGGATAATTCGTAGATTTGACGTGCTTTTCTTTGGCGATATCACGGGGATCTTTTTCTGGTTTTGATAAATTGATTGTCATATCTAATGTTCCGTATGGTGTTGGCGTTTGCCAAACAATATTTTGATCAGTACGATCGGTACGGATATAGTTTGAGGCTTTACTGAGGGTATAGAAATACTCAGTTGCTTTTTGTGGCTGAGCAGCATAGTGCTGATTAAATTCGGCAATCACTTGACTTGGCCGTGGCATAAAGACATCCATTAATTTCGTATCAAATAAATCACGTTCCGTAATCGTATCTTCAATCAAACCTTGTGCGACTGCATAGTCAATCAGTGGTGTCAGTAATGATGCTGGGTTGTCAACGTTGGGAGTTACGACTTCTTGCGGTGTGAAATCCGTTAATTGTAATAAACCTAACAATTGGTTCGTTGTATAGATTGTATCTTCTGGTTGAATCAGTTGTTTTTCTTGTGCAAAAGCAACTAAACGTGTAATATGTGTATCCATGATTGTTTCCTCATTTTCCTTTTAATCTTCTTAAGCTGTATACACAGTCGCCTCATTTGTGATAACGCGTGTTCCATCGGCAACGTCAGCAACGTAGAATGTTGGTGCGTAACCAATAATTTCATGATATGCTTTAGCAACTTTTTCTTTGAACTGCTCGATTTGATCTTTGGCAACAATACTAACCGTACAGCCACCAAATCCAGCTCCCGTCATCCGCGAACCAATCACCCCATCTTGTAATAATGAAACGCGAACTAATGTATCTAACTCAAGTCCTGTCACTTCATAGTCATCACGTAATGATACGTGCGAAGCAACCATTAATTGACCAAAGTGGGCTAAGTCTTTTTTTTCTAACGCTTCAACGGCAGCTAATGTGCGTTGGTTTTCATAAACAGCATGTTTTGCCCGTTTGCGCACAACTTCATCCGCAATCAGATGTGCCAGCGCATCAAATTGTTCATTTGTTAATTCCCCAAGACTATGAATACTTGTTTCTTGTTGTAAAATTTCCAGTGCTTGTGTCGTTTCACCACGGCGTTCATTGTATTTTGAATCAGCTAAACCACGACGTTTATTGGTATTGGCAATGACAATTTGGTACCCGTTTAAATCAAGTGGTGAGTAACGATAGTTTAACGTATTACAATCTAATAAAATCGCATGATTGGCTTTTCCCATTCCAATCGCAAATTGATCCATGATTCCACAGTTTACACCGATAAATTCATTTTCGGCTTTTTGGCTCATTTTCACCATCTCAACCATTGATACTTCTAATTGGAAAACTTCCTGTAAAACAACTGACATCGCTAATTCAAGTGATGCTGATGAAGATAATCCAGCTCCATTGGGAATATTTCCGTAGAATAAGATATCAAATCCATGTGCGAATGTCCCAAATTGTTTTTGGAAGACATCGATCACCCCTTTTGGATAGTTCGCCCAATCATCTTTTGGATCATTCACAATTGTTGTCATTGTTCCTGCAATAACACCTTCTTGTTCGAAGTTTAGTGAATAAAAGCGGTAATTTTGATCTTGGCGTGGTTTCACTAACGCATATGTACCAAAACTTAACGCACATGGGAAAACATGTCCCCCATTATAGTCTGTATGTTCCCCAATTAAATTGACACGTCCTGGTGAGAAAATTGTCGTTTCATGTGTTGTTCCAAAAATTTGTTCGAATTTTTTTGCTAATGTTTTCATCTCTCAAATACCTCTTTCTTTTATTACTCTACTATTTGTTTATCTTTTTTATTTGTCATCACGAACAAGAATCACTGGGCGTTTAATCCCTGCAAATTCAATTGTTGGCCATGATGGTGTTTGTGTTAAAATCTCGATGCCATCTTCAGTGACTAAGAAGGTATCTTCGCATTTCACTCCTGGCAACATCGGATTCCAAGCATAAGCTTGATTCGCGTATACCGGTGCTTGTGTTTGTGGTGTCACTAAGTATTCGCGCGGTGCAAATCCTGCTAATCCCCCTTGATGAAGAATTTGCCAGTCATTTGGCTTACCAACAGCACGATAGAGATCAATCCCTGCGGTTAAAATGTCACAAGCAAGTGCTCCGGGTTTTGTTGCATGCATCATGGCAGCCGAAATTTTGGCAACCGCTTCTTGGTTCTGAAGCAGTGTTTCTGGCAATGCACCAAAGTGAACTAAACGCGTCACATTCGCAACTAAACCTTCTCGTTCTCCACACAACACAATCATCACTTGCTGGTAAATGGCTTTTGCTGTTGGCATTGGGTGACGGTAGTTTACTAGGCGTTGATCACTTGAAACGAGAATCACTTGTGGATGAATGCCTTTCGCTAAGCACGCTTGTGCGAGTTGAGCCTCAACCTCGTGTTCACTCATTCCTATCGTAATTGTTTGACACAATGTTTCCACAAGCTCAGCACTTTCCTGGCATAATATCCGAAACCGTGCTTGTTCGTCAGCTGTTAAGACACTCCGGTATGGTGTTAATAAATGATCGACAACCGGTAATGCCCCAAACGGTACATCTGAAACTGTTTGCGTCTTCGCAATGACTTCGGCGATTAGGGCATCTTTGTCCTCATACCAGAAACAGCTGCGAATCTCATAATCAAATGTCACTCGTGTCAGTTCTTCTTCTAAAATCCGATTTTTTTCGGTTTCATCAACAATGAGAATAATCTGTTTTGCCGTAATAAACCAATCAGCAACACCGCATTCACTATTGCGAACAATTGTACTATCACCACCTTGGGTAATCCAGGCGAAGTTATTGGTTTTACGGAATAAAATTCCTTCATAGCCATGTGCATCAAGAAATGCACGAATTTTTTGAATTTGCTCCATGTTTTTTGCTCCCTTTGTTTTGTTAACTTCATTTTACTATAAAAGCGTTTTCATTTCTAGTGTTTTAGTAAATATTTTACTAAAAATTTTTCCGAGGTTTTTCTTCAAAAAAAAACAAGTCCAATATGGACTTGTTCATACTTGTTATAATTCTGGTGCTAAGGTCATCGTTGCCACTGAAGTTTGTGGTTTTGCATCAGCCGCAGCTAACTCTGCTAAAATTTCATCGTGGAATGAACCATTTAATCGATAGAACTTCTTATAAACGAAGAACGAAATCACAGTTAATAGAATTGGTACTCCAATCATCAGTACGCGCATTCCCATAATTGTTGCCGCTGTTTGCTCAACATTCGGCTCATAGCCAATCACTGTTAATCCTAAACCAACAATTAATCCAGCAAATGCTCCGGCAAATTTTACTAATAATGTTTGTACTGAGAAAACAATACTTTCGTTACGAGTTCCTAATTTATATTGCCCATAGTCAACAACATCCGCTAACATTACCGTTGCTAATGCTAATGAGAACCCTGAACCAAGTTTCATTAAGACTGCTGAAGCACTGATAAAGAAACTATTTGTTGGGAAGACAACACCACTAATTAGTAAGAGTAATAATCCGGCAACTGGTAAAACACAAGCAATTGCATAAATGACTGGTCGTGGTAAATGTTTGGCAATTTTTGGGAATAATGCTAATCCGACCATTTCCGCTGCGCCAAACATCATGAAGACTGAGAATAAATCAGCATTACCAACGGCATATGTGAAGTAATAAATCGCAAATCCACCCGCTAATTGTACGGCCATATTATATGATAAGATAATGCCGATAAAAGCACGCAGTTGATCATTTGATTTGATAACGTTGATCATTTCTTTAAAACCTGTTTTAGGCGCTGCCTTTTGTTCAGCAACTGTCAGAGAGTTTCGCTCTTTCACAAAAACAACTGTCACAATCGCCGAGATAATGAAGATAGCTGCAATAATGATTGCTGCAACTGAGAATCCTTTGGCTTGGTTGCCATTTCCGAGTAAGCCAACGACTTGTAGTCCAAAGGAACCAACTAATAACCAAGCTAAACTTGCAAAAATACGAGGAATGACCGCTACTTTTTCACGATCACTTTTGTTATTTGTTAATGAAGGTAACATTGACCAGTAAGGGATGTCCATAATTGTATATGTCATACCCCAAATGATATATGCAATTGCTACATAAATATAAAGATTTGTGCCTGTCATTCCTTCTGGCGTACTAAATAAGAAGATAAATGCAATCGCATTGATAATCGTTCCAATTAAAATCCAAGGTCGGAATTTCCCCCATTTTGTTCGCGTATTATCAACAATCATCCCCATAACTGGGTCATTGATTGCATCCCAGAACCGAGCAAAGAAAAATAATCCTCCAACAAATGCTGCTGAAATTCCTAAAACATCAGTAAAGTAAAACATGAGATAGGTGAAGACTAGGGCACAGACTAAGTCTTTTCCTAAGGCTCCAAAACCATATGAGTATTTTTCCAAGTTCGAAAGTTTTTTATTTTCTTTCATTTAATATTACCCCTTTTCTAACAATCACTTCGAAACCGCTTAATTGTAATCGTTTTCTTTATCTGAGATTATTATACCAAGCATTTTAGTAAAAATGCAAGCGTTTTCTTTTTATTTTTACTAAAATGTTTTTTATTTTTACTAAAAATAAAAAACAAGGTAATGAAACCTTGTTTTCAGAAAGAAGATTATTTTTGATATCCGTTTGGATTTTGGCTCTGCCAACGCCAAGAATCTTCACACATTTCTTTTACTCCATATTTTGCCGACCAACCTAATTCAGCATTGGCCAACTTGGGATCAGCATAGCACATGGCAATGTCTCCAGGGCGACGATCAACAATTTCATACGGAATTTCTTGACCACTCGCTTCACTAAAGGCTTTGACTAAATCGAGAACACTCAAACCATTTCCCGTCCCAAGGTTATATGTCACCAGTCCAGGATGTGACTCAAGCTTTTGTAATGCTTTAACATGACCATCCGCAAGGTCAACAACATGAATATAATCACGTACTCCTGTCCCATCCGGTGTCGTGTAATCACCACCAAAGACACTTAATTTAGGTAGCTTACCAACTGCAACTTTTGTGATAAATGGCATCAGATTATTCGGTATTCCATTCGGCTCCTCTCCAATTGTTCCACTTTTATGAGCACCTACTGGATTGAAGTAACGTAAAATTGCAATATCCATTTCTGGCTCGGCTTTTGCAATATCGCGTAGCATATCTTCTATCATTAATTTTGTACTTCCATATGGATTTGTCGTTGAAAGTGGAAAATCTTCTGTGATTGGGCACGCGTGAGGGTCCCCATAAACAGTAGCTGATGAACTAAAAACAAACTTTTTCACTTCAAATGTTGCCATCACGCGTAAGAGCGTTAACGTATTCACAATATTATTTGTATAGTACGCTAATGGCTTCGCTACTGACTCACCTACAGCTTTAAAAGCTGCAAAATGAATCACTGATTCAATCGCATTTTCTTGAAAGACGGTTGTTAGTGCTTCTTCATCCATGACATTTACATGATAAAACTTTGGCTTTACCCCTGTAATTGCTGCGATACGTTCCAACACAATCTCACTACTATTGCTTAAATCATCGACAATGACTACTTCTTTTCCTGCTTCAATCAACGCAATGGTTGTGTGGCTACCAATATAACCCATTCCACCTGTTACTAATACTGCCATTCCT
>JTLC01000031.1 GCA_000798955.1 Firmicutes bacterium ZOR0006
GACAGTTACTCATTGCGAATTAGCTTTATCTGTAACTGTAAGAATTTTTAATTTTTTTGGTCCAATTTCTTGACATCGTACCACTTCGTTGGTTCTTTTACCCGTGGCTTTTGCTTTGTTAGTCTGCAAGTGTAATACTGGCTCTCTATCCTCAGCAGGATCAACGACATTGATTAAGGAAGAAGATGCATCTATGGGTTCGAATATTCTATGTCCTAATGTCCCCATAACAATCTTAGCGTAATCAATGAACTCTTCTAGCTCACTTTCTTTTTCTTCGGTGATGTTACCTGGTGTCGGGTCATTACCATTTTGCATTTTGTAACGATTCGCAATTAATGCCATTTTACAAAATCGATTCTCAAGATAACTTATTTCTGTGGGTCCAAAGGAATTATTGGAAGTCGTGAATACTACAGCTTCTGTCCAATAGTCCTTGTCAGGATTCCGCTTGTGTTCTTGCAGACGGTACAATATTCCTTCTCCGTTTTTTCTTGCTCCAGCTTGACCGATATAGGCAACATTGTCTCCTAATTGGTCAGAAATACCGAAAAGAAAATACACACCACTTTGCTTTAAATCATCACGTTCCTTGCATTTCTCTAGTTCAGTGCGTGGGATTTTATATGCAACACCTGTCCAATTGGCGAGGGTACACTTAATTCGACCCGTAGCGGTTCCGTCCATTAAAAACAGATTTATGCTTTTACCTCTTCCCATTTATCATACCCTCCAGTTCTACGTTATCTATAATGTCTTCAATTATTGTGTGAATTTAGCAGAGTCACCGATTCCAAAATATTTCTCGAAGAAAGCTTTTAACTTATCAATAACTGTTTGTTTTTTCTTAGAACGGCAATCACCCCCAAAACGGCTTATTGGTGGCATAATTCTGTCGATATCAGTGCCGACTGTTTTTATCTCACCTTCTCTAAATGAGATTTCTAAGAAAATACGTGTCTCTTCTGACTTAAGTCTTTCTTCCTGAATAAGTTCGATAAGATCCTGCTCTCGTTGCTGAGCAACAAAAGTATTCCACTCACTGATAACATCATCCACTTCATTGATTCCAGAAATGAATGATTGAATAAGATGTTTTTTACTCCTAAGTTCTGGGCTTGCATCGATTGCTTTATTGATAGTAATTAATATTTCTTTATCCTCGCCATGTGTATCATGATATTTTTTAACTAACATGAGGATATAATCAATATTAATTTCTATTTGCTTAATGAGTTCAACTTCGAAAACTATATCATCTATAATATCTGTACTCTCACCAGTTTCACGTCTTTGTTTCCACTCGTCTCGTAAATCCTGGTATCTACCTAGATAATCCTGTAAGTCCCTCTCAGTTATTATTTCTTTACCAGCAAATTCATCGAAGGATGAGAGTAGGTTACGCATGCGTAAAATTGCGCCAAATAAAGAGATAAAGTCTTTTTGGTTTTGTTCACCGATAATTTGTGGCATAGATACTGGAAACTTATTCAATAATTCCTCAATCATATCAACATAGCCCGGAACATGCTTTTGGTCAGAAATGTATCCTTCGTAATAATCTTTAAAACTGCGAAGTAAAACTATACCGCCTGCGTCTTTATCGCCAAACAGGGCAATGGCTGTATCAACACGTTTTTGTAAGTTGCGGAAGCACACAATGTTGCCAAATGTCTTAATGCTATTAAGTATACGGTTAGTACGACTGAATGCTTGTATCAATCCGTGCATTTTTAGATTCTTGTCTACCCAAAGTGTATTCAATGTTGTAGCATCAAAGCCTGTTAAAAACATATTGACAACAATTAGTAAATCCAATTCTTTGTTTTTCATACGAAGAGAAACATCTTTATAATAATTCTGGAACTTATCTGAAGAAGTGTCATAGGCCGTCTGGAACATCGTGTTATAGTCCTGGATTGCTTCTTCTAAAAAATCGCGAGAATTCTTGTCTAGAGCAGATGTATCTTCTGAATTCTCTTCATCGAGGATGCCATCCGCTTCTTCTTCATTTGGAGCATAACTATAGATAACTGCTATTTTGAGTTTTTTGGTGGGCTCTACGCACATCTGTTTGCGAAATTCATCATAGTATAGTTTTGCCATCTGAATAGAAGACACTGCAAATATAGAATTAAATCCACTTATGCGTTGCTTTTGCTTTATTTCCTCAAGTGCACCTCTCTCAGCTGAAGCAACATCAGAAACATTTGTAAGCTGATTATATATGTAGGATTTGTCTCCGCGATAAGTCTTTTGGTCAAAGTGGTCTAAGATATATTTTGTGACAAGGGAGATACGTTGTGGTGCCATAAATGTTTTTTCACGATTAATATCCCATACTTGTTCATCATCAATATCTTGTTCTGCATCCATGGTTTTAATGTAATCAACTCGGAAAGGTAGGACATTCTTATCATTGATTGCATCCACAATAGTGTATGTGTGTAACTGATCCCCAAAGGTCTGTCCAGTAGTCATGAATTGACCATTCTTAACAGAACCTGCGTTTACAGGGAAAATTGGGGTTCCTGTGAACCCAAACATATAGTATTTCTTAAAATTATTTACAATAATTGAGTGCATTTCGCCGAACTGACTACGATGGCATTCATCAAAAATAATAACTACATTTTTATTATAAACTGGATGCTCTGAATTTTTCTTAATGAAAATAGACAGCTTTTGAATAGTCGTAATAATAATGTTTGATTTCTTATCACTCAACTGTTTTGTAAGTATAGCCGTTGATGTGTTGCTGTTCGCAGCTCCTTTTTCAAAACGATCATATTCCTTCATTGTCTGATAATCTAGGTCTTTGCGGTCAACTACAAAAAGCACTTTATCAATATACGGAAGCTGAGAAGCTAGTCTAGCAGCCTTGAAAGATGTCAATGTCTTGCCGGAGCCAGTAGTATGCCAAATATAACCACCAGCCTCAATTCCTCCATATTTCTTATAGTTGTATGCAATTTCTATGCGATTTAAAATTCGCTCCGTGGCTGTAATCTGATATGGGCGCATAATCATCAGCATATTCTCTGAGGTAAACACACAATATTTTGTTAAGATATTTAAAATTGTGTGTTTAGCAAAAAACGTCTTAGTAAAGTCTATTAAATCAGGAATGACTTTATTATTTGCATCGGCCCAGAACGATGTAAACTCAAAACTATTACTGGTTTTACCTTTTCTAGCTTTAATAGAATCAGAATCCTTTATTGCATTAAATCGTGTACTATTGGAGTAATACTTAGTGTTTGTACCGTTGGAAATAACAAAAATTTGTACATACTCAAATAGACCGCATCCGGCCCAGAACGAATCACGCTGGTAACGATTTATTTGATTAAAAGCTTCACGGATAGCAACACCTCTGCGTTTCAGCTCAATATGAACCAATGGTAGGCCATTGACTAGAATGGTGACATCATAACGATTGTCATATTTAGCGCCAACATCCTTACCAATGACATACTGATTGATTACTTGAAGCCTGTTATTATGTATGTTTTTCTTATCAATCAACATTATATTTTTTGAGAGGGCATCATCTCGTTTTAGGACCTGAACGTAGTCATCTTGTATCTTTCGAGTTTTGTCTACAATACCATCATTTTTATTGGCTATGGAAGAAATGAAGAACCGCTCCCATTCAGTGTCAGAAAATTGATAATTATTCAGTTCTTCTAGCTTTTTTCGAAGATTCAAAATAAGGTCAGATTCTGAACGGATATATAGGTGTTCATAGCCCTGTTCACAGAGTAAACGAATAAACTCATTTTCTAATGCATCCTCACTTTGATAAAAGTCCGAGCGAGCTTTAACTGGCTCATATTCGGTGACTACAGTGTTCTCACTTGTAGCCGCTACAATGTTTATATATGGCATATCATTTTTCCTCCTTTCTTATGAGATTTCTTTAAAGTTCAATAATAAATCACGATAGTATTCATATTGCTTTTGGCGTGCTTCTATTTCAGCAGGAAGACCTGTAGAAATATCGGTAATCAAGGTATCAAACTTGTCAAGAATCTCAACAATTTTAGCCTGTTCTTCAAGGGTTGGGACGGGAAAAGCAATTTTGTTTAATACAGTCTGGGTTAAACTTG
This sequence comes from Firmicutes bacterium ZOR0006, assembly GCA_000798955.1. Classification (GTDB taxonomy): domain Bacteria; phylum Bacillota_I; class Bacilli_A; order Culicoidibacterales; family ZOR0006; genus ZOR0006. Next base: position 4,113 of record JTLC01000031.1, read on the forward strand.
GAACACCACCAGCTGTGTTATATCGCTCAAGATGTTCTTTCTGCAAATAATAGAAAACAAATTTAGGAATTATGATATTTGTATAAATTTCAGTGTAAAAAATAGTATCTACTGGTACGATGTCAAGAAATTGGACCAAAAAAATTAAAAATTCTTACAGTTACAGATAAAGCTAATTCGCAATGAGTAACTGTCTT
>JTLC01000032.1 GCA_000798955.1 Firmicutes bacterium ZOR0006
AAAATAGTACTGATTACCACTTGGTCACCTGAAGTTGTTTCAACCTGTTATGCCTAGCGTTGAATCGGTGTCGGGCACTCTTTTTTTGAAACGTGCCGCTGCCTAGTGATCGGCTGAAAATCGAAAATGATTGAATTTCAATCTCTCTGATTTCACTCATTTCCTTATTTTCGTCGCCATCACTTTTTCACCTTTTATTGTTGGGATGAAAATTGGCATCGGGCACTCTTTAAAATAAATCGAGCATCATTTGGTTACTATCTGGTAAATGCTTCAAAACATCCATTGTCGTTAATTTTGCAATGAGTGTTTTAGAAACTTTTCCACGTGATTGCAAATCTTCTTTTGAAGTAAATGTTCGCTCTTCTCGGGCACTAACAATCGCTTCAGCAACGTTGTTTCCTAAGCCATCAATCGTCTTAAATGGTGGAATCAATGCATTATCTTCAATGAGGAAATTATATGCATCTGATTTTTCAACATCAATATTTTTAAAGTAATAGCCACGTTCGCACATCTCCAGTGCAACTTCTAATACTGTCATTAATGATTTCTCTTTTGTACTTGCTTCAAGACCTTTGGCATTAATTTCATCAATACGTGAACGAATAAAGTTCTTCCCTTTAATCATTGCTTCAATGTCAAAGTCACTTGCTCGCACTGAAAAGTAAGCAGCATAAAAATAGAGTGGATGATGTACTTTGAACCAAGCAATTCGCACTGCCATCAACACATACGCTGTGGCATGGGCTTTGGGGAACATATACTTGATTTGCTTACATGACCAAATATACCATTCTGGGACTTCATTTGCTTTCATATCAATTTCCCAATCTTCCGTTAGCCCTTTTCCTTTACGGACACTCTCCATAATCGTAAATGCGAGCGACGGTTCAAGTCCAGCATACATGAGGTAAACCATGATATCATCACGACAACCAATGACATCTTTTAATGTACAGGTCTTGTCATTTACTAATGTTTGAGCATTATTAATCCAAACATCAGTCCCATGTGATAATCCCGAAATTTGGACAAGCTCAGCGAAAGTCGATGGTTTTGTATCAAGTAACATTTGTCGAACAAATTTTGTTCCAAACTCAGGAACACCAAATGTTCCGACTTCAGAATTAATTTGTTCTGGAGTTACACCTAAAGCATCAGTTCCCGCAAAAAGTGAATAAACCTTTGGATCATCTGTTGGAATTGTTTGTGGATCAATCCCACTTAAATCTTGTAGCATCCGGATTACTGTCGGATCATCATGCCCAAGAATATCAAGTTTTAGTAAGTTATCATGAATAGCATGGAAATCAAAATGCGTTGTTTTCCATGGACTACTAACATCATCCGCCGGATATTGAATTGGTGTAATATCATAAATGTCCATATAATCAGGAACAACAATAATTCCACCTGGATGTTGTCCAGTTGTGCGTTTTACACCGGCACAACCTTGCACGAGTCGATCAATTTCAGCGCCTTTTAATTTCATGCCTTTATCACTTTCATAGCCACGAACATACCCAAACGCTGTTTTTTCCGCTACTGTTCCGATTGTTCCGGCACGGTATACTTTATCCTCACCGAAAAGAACTTTTGTGTAATTGTGTGCTTGTGCTTGATAATCACCAGAGAAATTTAAATCGATATCGGGAACCTTGTCACCTTCAAACCCTAAGAACGTCTCAAAGGGAATATCATGCCCATCTTTATTCATTTGCTGTTGACAGCTTGGACACGTTTTATCTGGCATGTCATAGCCACACCCGTACTCACCACCATGGAATTCACTATGTTGACAGTTTGGACACACATAATGTGGTGGGAGGGGATTCACTTCGGTAATATCCATCATTGTTGCAACGAAAGAAGAACCGACAGACCCACGTGAACCAACAAGATAGCCATCATCAAGTGATTTCTTTACTAATTGATGTGAAATAAAATAGATAACCGCAAATCCATTCCCAATAATACTCGTTAGCTCTTTTTCCAGTCGTGCTACTATCAATTCAGGTAAGTCCACACCATAAATCGAACGGGCTTTGTCATAAGACATGTTTCGCACATCGTCATTAGCTGTATCCATATGCGGTGTAAACAATTCATCTTTAATCACTTGAATCGGACTGAATTGATCAACGAGAGCATGCGGATTGTCAATGACGAGCTGATTACGAGTCTCATTATCTAGAAAACCAAAGCAATCGAGCATTTCTTGTGTCGTGCGGAAATACATAGATGGGATTTGTGTAATTTCACGTTTAGCAAGTGGATGCACTCCAATTTGTGATTGCACATAAATATCTCGCAACAACCATTCATCCTGATTTAAATGATGGACATCTCCACTTGCAACATATGGTTTGCCGAGCTCTTGTGCAATTTGAATATGCCAACGAATAAGTTGTTCCAAATCAGCATTTGTTCCAACATTATCAGTTTGAACAAGGTGCTGGTAATTTTGTGGTGGTTGTACCTCAATATAATCATAAAATTCAGCAACTGCTTTTGCTTCCTCATATGAACCTGAAAGCAGCGTTTTAAATAATTCACTTGAATCACAGCTTGAACCCACAAGCAGATTTTCACGATATTGATTGAAAACACTCTTAGGAATTCGTGCACCTGCATGGTAGTATGTCGTATTTGCAAATGATACAAGCTTAAATAAATTCGATAATCCAGCTTCATTTTTCGCAAATACAACTGTGTGAAACGGTCGGCCACCTTTGTAGGCAAAAGCAGGATCAATGAGTTCATGAATCCCTTCAATTGTCGTAATTCCGGCTTCTTTTAAGTCACGTAACATAAATAAGAATACTTCTCCGGTTGCTTGGGCATCATAGATAGCACGGTGATGATTATCCAAAACGATACCAAATTTACGCGTTAAAAATTTCAACCCATGTCGTTTCATTTGCGTATACAAATTTCGTGATAATTCTAAGGTATCAATCACTGTATTTTCTAGCGGTCCTAAGCCAAATTGGCGATAAGCTGCTTTAATGAAGCTAGCATCAAAGGTCGCATTGTGAGCAACAAGAATTGCATCACCGCACCATTGTTGAAAGTCACGCACAACATTTTCCACATCGGGAGCTGTTTGGACATCACGTTCACTGATATTTGTTAATTCCATTGTTTTTGCTGAAAGTGGTTGGTGTGGATTCGCAAAACTTTGAAATTTATCAATAATCTGACCATTTTTAACTTTAACAGCACCAATTTCAATGATTTTTTCAAATGTTGCTGATAATCCTGTTGTCTCTAAGTCGAAAATAACATATGTTTGGCTATCTAATGCTCCTGGACGTTCATTGACAACGATTGGGGTGAAATCATTGACAACATTTAATTCCACACCATACAAGACTTGAATTGCTTTGTTTTTTCCTGATGCATAGTAAGCATCGGGAAATGATTGTACACCGTTGTGATCTGTAATGGCAATCGCTCGGTGGCCGAAATTAATTGCCTGTTTAACTAAATCTTTCGCACTCACTACCCCATCGAGGGTGCTCATTTGCGTATGTGCATGTAATTCAATACGTTTTTGTTCCGCACGATCGCTACGCCCACTCTTTTCGATGACTTCAAAATTTTTCACCATCATCACCAACTCATGATTCATGAAAGTATCAACATCAATCGGTCCACCAGCTTTAATCCATGTTCCCTTTTTGATTGGTTCTTCACCCTCATTTAACCACGCTTTGAGATACAATGAATCACTATAATCAGTAATTTTTGCTGTCATGATTTTTTTACCACTGCGGGTTTCGCGAACCTCGACATCAAAAACATAGCCTTCAATTACGGTAAATCCGTCTGGCTCTTGAATATTTTTGAGTTGTTGAATCTCACCAGTTAGTTTCCGTTTTCCATACTCGTTTCCACCTTTTCGTCGCGGTTGCGGTTGCGGCTGTGGTTGTGGTTTTGGTGCTACTGCTTCAATCACAATCTCTTCTTGATGCTTCTGTTTCACTGCTTCAGCTTTTACTTGATCAATTCCTAGTTGCAAGCGTTGGGGCATACCTAGTTGTTGATAAAAAGTTTCTAATGCCCCGACAAAGCGTTGACTCTTTTCCAACGTTGGCATATCAATCAACCCAACACTCAAATGATTATCATCACAGACTTGAAGTGCTGCTTCTTGTAATAATCGCGCAACCATTGCTGATTCACGTGTTAATGTTTGGCAGGCAATTGGCCAATATTCATAAATATGCTCTTGCTCATAGTTTTGTGGCTCTACAAATAACATACTTTCGTACGGAAAGCGTTCTTGCATGGCTGTTACTAATTGGACATAAACCTCAGTTGCTAACGGTAGAGGTGTTTGCAAATAAAAATGCCATTGCTGACTGCTCGAATCGACAACGAGACGTTGTAACTGAACTTCTGGCAAGGCAAGTTGTGACAATTGTAATTGTTCTAAAAAAATCGCGAGTTTATTTGTCACGCGCTCATCACTCTTTTCTGTTTCATTTTTCTCACAAAAACTGTGTATTTCTATTGTACCATATTTCTGCTTCGTTTGGCCTTTTCCAAGTTCAAAAAAAGATCAAAATCCTCAATTGAGAATTTTGACCTAACCTACTTCTAAACTTGTTGTACAAATGCAATTGCATCAGCAACAGTCATTTCTGTTGCTTCATTTGTTTGCCGATTTTTGACTTCAACTAACCCATCTGCAATACCACGACCGACAACGATTCGATAAGGTGCTCCAACAAGATCAGCATCCGAAAATTTCACTCCTGCGCGCTCATCACGATCATCAAGTAAGACATTCAATCCTGCTTGTTGTAATTGTTGATAAATTTCCATTGCGCCATCAACTTGTGCTGCTTGTTTCATCACGACTGGAATCACATGGACATCAAATGGTGCTAATTGTGTTGGCCACACAACACCATGTTCATCATGATTTTGTTCAATTGCTGCCATCATCACACGTGAAACTCCAATTCCATAACATCCCATGATAACTGGTTGCTTGCGCCCATTTTCATCTAAGAACATTGCATTCATTGCATCCGAGTACTTTGTTCCTAATTTAAAAATATGACCAACTTCGATTCCTTTTGCATGTTTTGCAACTGAACCATCAGGTAATTGCTCACCTTCTGCAACTTCAATCACTTCAATGTTCGCTGCAAAATCAGTTGTATCTGAGTAGACAATAGTGTCTTCACCAATTGCTGATAAAACCATGAATTCTGCTGACTCACTCCCACCAATGGCTCCACTATCTGCTTCAACTTTACGGAAGTTTAAACCACAACGTGTGAAAATATTTTGGTATGCAATTGCCACTTTATCATACATTTCATCCAAGCTTGTTTGATTCGCATGGAATGTATATAAATCTTTCATCACGAATTCACGCCCGCGCATTAAACCGAAACGTGGTCGTTGCTCATCACGGTATTTCGTTTGAATTTGATACAATGCCAATGGTAATTTTTTGTATGAATTTATATAGTCACGTGTGACTGACGTGATTACTTCTTCATGCGTTGGTCCTAAGCAAAATTGACGATCATGGCGATCTTTTAGGCGCATCATTTCTGCTCCATAGTCATCCCAACGACCACTTTCTTGCCATAATTCAGCCGGTTGTAATGCTGGCATCAGTAATTCTGAACACCCAATAGCATTTAATTCTTCACGAACGATTTGTTCAACATTTTTTAAAACACGTAACCCCAATGGGAGATATGTATAAATCCCTGCTGCATTTTGCTTTACATACCCTCCACGTAAAAGGTATTGGTGACTGACTGTCTCCGCATCAGCTGGTACTTCCCGTAACGTTGGGACAAATAATAAACTTTGACGCATAATTATTCCTACTTTCTAAAATAAACGTAAAATGTCATTAAATGTGACATAAATAATCAAGCCAAATAATAACATAATTCCGGCTAAATTTAAATACATTTCGAATTTTGGATTCGCTTTTCGCCGTGTAATTGCTTCATAGGCAACAAAAACGAGTCGACCACCGTCTAATGCCGGTAATGGTAAAAGATTCAAGAATCCAATGTTGACACTTAAGAATGCCATCCAGCGTACTAATCCTGTGAATCCTGCTGTCTCTGTAACTTGCGAAGTCATGACTGCAATTCCAACTGGACCTGACAAGTCATTGACACTTGCTGCACCACTGAAAAGCATTCCTAGTGAAGTAAAGACACTAGCAATATCTTGATACAGGCCTTCAAAACTACTTTTAATGGCAACAAGTGGGTTGTATGTCATTGAGCGGTAGACACCTAGTTGCCCAACTTCGACTACTTCAACAGCTCCTGATTCGTTCATGACTTCGCGTTCTACTGCGGCAATCTTCACTTGTACACTCTGTGGTTCACCATCACGAATAAATTCAATTGTGACGATTTCATTCGGTACACCTTGCGTCAGCGTAGCGATTTCTTCGTATGTTGCGACTGATTCACCATTAAATTTTGTAATCTCATCACCTGCTTCTAATCCTGCACGTTCCGCTGGCGAACTCGCAATGACTTCACCTAGAACTGGATCATTAACTGGTGTTCCGCCAATAGCAAAAATTGCAAAGAGTAAGACAAAAGCTAAAATAAAGTTCATTGCTGGCCCAGCAAAAATTGTTTGAAATTTTTGCCACGGTGTTTTCGAACCAAATCGACGATTTTCCAAAGCGAGTTGAATTGGCTCATGTTTCTCAACGAGATACACTTCTTTTGCTACTGGAAATGTTTGTAACGTGTGTGACTCATCCGTCTGAACATATCCTGTAAATGTTAAAGCATCACTGAGATCAAGATGCTGTGTTTTTACTATAGTTGCTCGGTGTTCGCTCACTAATTGTTCATATTCATCTAAATGAATATGTGTAATTTCCTGGTTTTCATTTTGCTCAATAGCGACGATGACATCTTCGGTAATACCTAAATCATCACCATCTTCTCCCGCCATTGCGACGAAACCACCAATTGGGAATAAACGAATCGAATAAGTTGTTTCCCCGATTTTTTTACGCCACAATTTCGGTCCCATTCCAATAGAAAATTCACGGCATAAAATTCCGGCACGTTTTGCAAAAATGAAGTGACCAATTTCATGAATTGTCACAATAACACCTAAAATAAGTACGAAAATGATAATATTTCCAACGACTGACATAGTCCGCTTCCCCCTAATTCTGTAACTGCTCAGCGAGTACCTGTACTCGTTGTCGTGTTTGTTGATCAATGTTGGCAATTGTTTCTAAATCCGGATGTGGAATCGTTTGATGCTCATCCATTGCCATGGCAATTAATTTTTCGATATCTAAGAACGTAATCTTATCAGCTAAAAACAAGGCCACTGCTGCTTCATTCGCTGCATTCATTACTGTCGGCAACGTCCCTTTTTCTCGCCCTGCCCGATACGCGAGTGCAAGACATGGGTAGCGTTCAAAATCTGCTGGACCAAAATGTAATTGTCCCGCTTCGGCCAATGAAAGGCGTTTGGCACCTTGAAGTGGCAAACGATCTGGATATGTGAGTGCATATTGAATTGGCATACGCATATCTGGTGTTCCCAGTTGCGCCATAACACTTGTATCACAAAATTCGACCATCGAATGAATGATACTTTCACGGTGCATCAATACTTCAATATCATCATAGGCAATATCAAAGAGCCAATGCGCTTCAATGACTTCAAGCCCTTTATTCATCATCGTTGCTGAATCGATGGTAATTTTTGCTCCCATTGACCAGTTCGGATGATTGAGCGCTTCTGCTACTGTTACATCAGCAAGCTCCGCACGTGTACGATCACGGAAACTACCGCCTGAAGCTGTTAAGACTAATTTGGCAATATTTTTTGTTTGCTCTCCCTGTAAACATTGATAAATCGCTGCGTGTTCGCTATCAACTGGCAAAATTGCAACATCGTGTTCACGAGCCGCTGCCATAACTAAATGACCTGCGGTTACAAGCGTTTCCTTATTTGCTAAGGCAATTGTTTTTTTGGCAGCAATTGCTGCCAGTGTCGGCTCTAATCCAACACTCCCAACAACAGCATTTACAAGTACTTCTGCTTTTTCATAGGTCGCAACTGCTCGTAATCCCTCACTTCCACTCACAAAGGTATGATCAGGATATTCACTCGCTAATTGCGCGGCATCGCTTGCTTCTTGCACACAAATTAATTCTGGTGTAAAGTTCGCTAATAATGTTCTCACCGCCGAGATATTTCTTCCAGCTGCTACTGCAACTAAGCAAAAAGCTTCTGGGTTATTTCCAAGCACATCAAGAGTTTGTTGCCCTATCGATCCTGTTGCTCCAATTAAACTAATATATTTCATCGCAAAGTGCTCCTTTTAATTCCAAGTTTCCTTTCTAGTATACCAAAACCTAGACTATAAAAAAAGTGGTCTTCTTCAGACCACTCACTTCTAAATATATAGATGACTGACTTCTACAACAAGTGCCAGGAGCGCGAGCACAACCAAGATACCATCTACACGGTCCATGACACCGCCATGACCTGGGAAGAGGTTTCCAAAATCTTTCACACCAAATTGACGCTTAATATTTGAAGCAACAAGATCACCAAATTGGGTAGCAATTGATAAGAGGAGCAAAATAACAATCGTAATTATGAAGGTTCCTCCACTAAATAATGGTTGATATGTTTGCCACACATCAGGTGCAAATTGTTGCAGCAAGTACGGAAATAGCCCGACTCCCATCAATAGACCAATCACACTCCCGCCAATTGAACCTTCAATTGTTTTTTTCGGGCTAACTTGGGGTGCTAACTTGTGCTTTCCAAAGAAAACTCCTACAAAATAAGCGGCACTATCTGTTCCTGAGGCAATAAAACCAACTAATAAAATAAACCACATCGAATATTGACTCAATGTTACTGCCGCCACAGCTGGAATCAGCATATAAAAGTAGCTAAATCCCATGTAGGCAATTTGTTCAACCTGAAAACGATCACGTTGAAACATACCAAAAATCAAAATGATAAAAAATGGAATAAATGCAAAATATAATGTTAATGTTGGTGCAAAAACATGGATAATTACTTGCAAAATTAAACTACCAATTAGCCCCCATTGAATACTTGGCGGTATGACAAATTTTGATTCTGGAGTTTGTAGTAACTCACGCAGCCCAATTGCAAACACTCCCATAATTAATCCATAAAAATACCAGCTTCCCAAGACCATTGCTGCTACAACAACAGCGATGATTGCTAAGGCGCTCATAATACGTGTAATCACTCTATTTCCTTCTTTCTTCTGCCTATTTTTGGCTTAATCCACCTTTACGGCGATCACGGTTTTGATACGCATAGATTGCTTCATAAAACTCAGTGGCATTAAAATCTGGCCATAGTGTATCTGTAAAATAAAATTCAGCATATGCAATTTGCCAAAGTAAAAAGTTACTTACGCGTTCTTCACCACTTGTTCGAATTAACAATTCGACCTCAGGGTATTCTGGTGTATATAAATGTTTTGCAAACTCAGCCTCAGTAATAGCGTCTGGCATCAATTCACCTGCACTCACTGCTTGAGCAATTCGTTGCGTAGCTCGAACTAATTCTTGACGGCCACCATAATTGACAGCAATATTAAAAATTGTTCCCGTATTATTTTTTGTCCGCTCATACGCATCAATAATTCCTTTTTGGACATTATTCGGCAAACGCGTAATGTCACCGATAGCCCGCACCTGAATATTCTCCTCAATTGCACTTGGGACAAATCCTTTTAAAAATTGTTCTGGTAATGACATAATATAATTAATTTCATCGGTTGGACGACTCCAATTTTCCGTTGAAAAAGCATACACTGTTACCATTTTGATACCCACTGCTGCTGCAGCTTCAATAATTTCTTCAATTCGTTTCACGCCACGCTTATGACCCGCCGTTCGTGGTAATCCTTGTTGATTCGCCCATCGACCATTTCCATCCATAATAATTGCGATATGTTCTGGCAAATCATTTGCCAAAATAGCCGTTTTCATATCTAACTGTTCTTCAGGTGTTCCTTCTGGGGCCACAACCGGTTTTTTCTTAAATAAATTTAGCATCCCGTTCACTCCAATCTTATCTATTTTAAAAAAATATTTATTCTTTTGCAAGTAGTGGTTCGACTTTCGTGATAATTTCCGCTAAAATTTTAGGCACTGGCTTCCGATGGCAATTAATACGAATTGTTGCAACCTCTTTATAATAGCGTTGTCGTTCATAAAAAAGCTCTCGTACTTGCCGTTGCTGCAGCAGTGGCCGGACTGGCCCTGTTTTCCTTGCTGCTCGTGCTTCTAATAAAGGTATGGGAACATCTAAATAAATAATAATCGACGTCAACTTTTTGAGTTTCTCGCGATTTTTTACTGTTGTAATGATTCCACCACCCGTTGCTATGACACTCTGTTGTTGCCCCGCCATGAACTCAAGTGCTTGATACTCATACTCCCGGAATTGCGCTTCACCTGCACTCGCAAAAATATCACTGACTTTCGCACCAAATTCGCGTTCAATCCAAGTATCAGTATCATAAAATGTCATACCGAGTTGTTTTGCTAAGCGTTTGCCTAACGTACTTTTGCCACTATATGGCATTCCGATTAACACAATTTGCATCTTGCCACTCCTCGAATTTCGTTCTCATCACCAACACGCTTTTCCAACAAAAAAAGCTTAGGTGTACCTAAGCTTCATTGTAGCATTTTCTTTAATTTTTACTAGCCTTTAACACTGATTTTTCTAATAACGCCTGAAATGGTGTTTGAATATTTGCTTGACTGCGTTGCATACGTTCGTATTGTGCCGTCAAAGTTAACAAACTACTCGTGATGATAAATAACAGCATGACTAGATAAATTAAAATAAAACCCTGTTGATTCCTTTGCATAATTCTATTCCTTTCAGTCAAGATGATAGAATTTGCGATGATAGATATTTACTTTTTTAATCGTGGATACAATTTTTTTATTATGAAAACACCGAGAATCAAGACAGCAATTTGGCCTAACATTACTGTTATCCAAGCTTCTGTCAACGGAATTGCGTAAACCAAGTTTAATTCAACGGCAATAACAAACATTCCAATGACACCAAAAGCAATTAAAAAATACACCACTTGTTGCCAAAATTTAGCACTCGGTAATACTTTCTTTGCTGCCATAAAACTGAAAATACCCACTGCTGTTCCTAACGTTCCGAAAACGACATCCGTCATTCCTAGCGGTGAGAAGAAGTTTGCTATCGCTGTCCCAATTAAAAGTGGCCAAGCAAATCCAAAATCAAACATGATTAACGGTACTAAAAGCTCACTTAAACGAAATTGAAGCTGCCCATAAGCTAATGGCGCTACTGCTACTGTTAAGACAACATACAGTGCAGCAATGATTCCATACAATGCAATTTTACGACTTTCCATAAAAAACAAACACCTCTCTAGTTTTGATTACGCGGGTGTGCTTCTGCACTCGCTGATACCGCGGTTTGTCACAGCAAAAATTCTGTGACAACTACACTATTATATCAAAACAAGAGCTGCGAAACAAGGTTTCTCTTTATTTTTCACGTTCTTGGCATGCAGCAGAAAATTCGTAACTTGCATCTTCAAAAATAAATTTCAGCGTGACCTGATCTGTTTTCACTTGAAATTCACCGCTAAAATCTACACCTACTCGTTCGTAGCCACCATTTTTTTTGCGAATGAATTGTTGGTTTTGAAACTGATACTCAATATAATCAATAAGATTTCCATCATCACTTAACGTTTCTAAGCGTAACGCCTGTTTGGTTCCCGTACACGTATCACTCGCTGTTATATCCAACAGTACTACTGGTAGTACTGCTTGCACCATTGCCAATGACTCACCAACTGGTACTTGTCGTTTCACCAACTGCCAAAGCGGTTGTGTAGTCATAATGATAAAGGCCAACAAACTCAGTACACACAGACATTCTAACAAAATAATTCCTGTTTGTTTTTTAACCATCTGGTGCTGTTTCAATGATTAGCCATTGTTGATAAGATTGTTGCCACTGGTATTCTTCCTTCTCAGCTTTGGCTAACAACCAAACAAATACACTACAGCTATGTGCAAGTATCATTAGCACGAGTGTTGCAACACACAATTCTAAAAGAAAAAAACCGTGTTCACTTCGTTTTTTATCGAACATACTGATACACCGCATTTCCTGGAGTCATCACAAGCTTGTGTGTTGTACTTGCCTGTTGCTGGCAGTCTGGCACAGTCGCAAAGTAAACTGTATGGCCTTGGCTAATTGTTCCTTGTGCTGTATAGTGAACAAAAGTTGGCAGATTATTCGGAATACAGATATAATTTGGGATTGTTTTCACAAGTAGTGGCTGGCTACTCCTTTCATAAATACGGTATTCTCGTTCTTGGGGGAAAATCCGGATATAGACACGTGTTTGCTGGTATTGTGCATAATTTTTAGCGTAAATACTATCGGCTTGGAACTGGTTGACAAAAGTACTCATCTCGTTGTTCTGGCTTTGGCGGTAAATCACAGCAGGTGTGACTGTGCCAATAATTCCGACTAATGCTAATACGACCATCATTTCAACTAAAGTCACACCTCGTTCCTGATTTTGATACCCAATCACAACGAGCGCAAGCTAGTAAATCGTGATGGAATTGTGGCTGAACCATTTGCTTGAATCGTAATTACTTCTCCATTCGGACAAGTCTCACTTGGCAAGTAACCTTCACTAACAAGTGTTGCTAGCGTTGGAATAGCACTCGTATTATTGTCAATTAAATATAATTGTACTTGTGCTTCAACCGTTTTTAAATAAGCTCCACAGCCCTGATCTTTTGCCGTATCAAGCACACCAACCGCGTTCGGAATGACGACAATCAATAAAATTCCGACAATGGCGATGACAACCATCATTTCTGTCAACGTAAATCCTGCTTGTTTCGTTCGTTTCATCATATAAATTCCTCCTAAAATTGTGTTGTTATTTCAAATATTGGTAAAAATAAGGCCAGATAGAATTGTAATAAAATACCACCAATGATGAGAAAGCAAATCGTCTGACCGATTTGACACCATTTTTCCGCTGTTTGTTGTAATTGCCGAAATGCATGTTGCCAATAAAATTCACTTGCGATTAAAATTTGTTGATTCGTTGGTTGCCATTGAAAAAAACTCAACCATGTTTGATCATTAAAACCATGATGTTCCATCACTTGATTCAATGCTATCCCTTGGTGCAGCTCATCATGCATGCTTGCCAATTGATGTGCAAAAAAACTGCGTTCATGATTTTTTGCAAAAATTTCAATCAAAGTTTTTCCTTGCAGAAGTCCAAGTTGACAGTGGAGTGCTAAACGTAGACAGCTCCAAATTTGACAAAATCGTGCTCGTTGCATATAACGCCAAACTCGCATTTTCCGACTAAAGCTGATCCGTGACCAGACTCCGTAACTAATACCCCAACTAGCAACTAACAGCAAACAACTGCCACCTATGATTTCTGGGAGTGCAAATAGAATGACCGTTCCGCTGATTTGTAAGAATTGGAGCTGTGGCAAGATAAAGAGACTAAAACCAGTTCCAAACAATAATAATAACCCTAGCATCACAAGCGGATAGGCAAACGTTTTTTGTAATTGTGTCCGAATATGTAATTCCCATTGTAAGAGTTGGACAGTTTTTTCAACTGCTTGATCTAAATCGCTTCCTTCCCCGGTTCCACACAACCATGATAATGTCTTGTTCCGAAAGTGGAGTTCAGTTAACAAAACTTGGATACTTGCACCTTGGGCCGCAAGCTCGCTTATTCGTTCCCAAGTAACATTTTTGGCAAACGCACTCATGCACTGTAAACTTTCTTGAATTGCATAACCTTGTTCAAATCCTTGGCGCAAGATAAAAAGTTGTTCTAATTCATATGTGATTTGTTTGCGTGAATACTTGCTCCATTTTTTCAGCCAAGCGAACATATTCCACCTCCACTCCAGTAAACCATGTTTCAAGTTGCTCGCTTTCGAGGTATTCATAAATCCCGTACACGTGCTCATCATTGACGACTAATTGTTGAGTACTAATAAAGCGTAATGTGGCTTCAAGTTCATGGTTTGTGACGCCAAGATCTCGTAAACGCTCAAAACATTGGTGGACACTCCCACTATGCACGGTCGCAATAACTAAGTGACCTGTTAATGCTGCTCGTTTGGCCATTTTCATCACATGTTCACTGCGAATTTCACCAATGACAATCACATCTGGATCATGCCTGAGTGTCGTCTGTAATGCCGATTCATAACTCACCCCACTCGCTTCATGAATCTGAATTTGCGTAATTCCATAAATTTGCCGTTCTACAGGATCCTCAAGTGAGACAATACTCCTTCCTAATTGTTTACAGTGCTCCATTAAGGCATATAATGTTGTTGTTTTGCCAACACCAGTTGGGCCACTAAAAATAACTAACCCTTGTTGTAAGCGACTGATATTCGCCAATGCTTGTTGATCAGTTTTAATAGGTGTGAGCTGTTCGTAGTTACGAATCGCACTTTGATCTAAAATTCGAATCACGATGCTTTCACCACGCGGAGTCGGTACAAAAGAACAGCGTAAGTAGCATTCATATGCAGCATCATCATAGTGAAATTGACCACACTGTAACAATCGCACCCCTAATTGCAAGTTTGCCTGAAACTTTAAATAGCGGCTAAATTGCTCAAATCGCTCATGATTCATCGTAAAAAGCAATTCCATTCGTGTATCCATTAGTCGGCGCATCACTAACACTTCATCTTGTTCGGGTATAAAATGCAAATCGCGGCTTGAAACTTCGGCACTTAATGTCAGGCAATGTCGTAAAAGTTTTTGCATGTATTTTTTCTCCTTTCCTCTTTATATGCACCAGTTTTTCCCAGAATGGCACAAAAAATCAGAAATTTAAGCGAAAATTTATTTTCATCGTTGTCATCATACATCTCATTTTTTTATAAAAACAAGTATAAGTGACTAGTATTTTCGAAGTGAGCTTGTATAATTGACACACAACTTTTCTTCAGTTAGGGGGAGGAAACAATGAAAAAAAATGATGGTATGGCACAAGCTTGGCTGGCTTTTTGGGTGTATTTTATCAGTTATCTTTGGCTTGGACCAATACTCGTTGCGAATATTCACCTCTGGAGTCAACAATTTGTCCTGAATGCTCCCCACAGTTTCTGGTCTTGGATTTTACCTATAGAGTTTAATCCGAATGTATTCAGTATGATTTTTGCTAATTTACTTCTCTACTTTTTTTTGACACTCTTTTTTGTTGCTTTGTTTCGAAAGTTATTATATCGAGATTTAAAAAGTCTTTTGACCTCTCCACGTTTCGCCATACGCGGTGTTCTGTTCGGTCTCAGCATTATCATTATGTTCAGTTTCATCGGTTCAATCGGTGCTTTCGTCATCCAACAACAACGTATTTTCCCTGAAAACCAGCAATTAATTAATCTCATGTTTGCTCAGAATTTTGGCGCAACTGCACTTTTAACACTTTTATTTGCTCCGTTTGTCGAAGAACTTATTTTTCGCCTCGTGCTTTTCCGACTTGGTCACAACTTCCATTTACAACCATGGACCTTGGTTGTACTATCAACATTGAGTTACGCCTGCATCCACTTGATTGCCGGTGAACAATTAATTGTTATCGTTCCATATGTAGCAATTGGTTTTGCATTAGCACTCACTTACCAACGTTACCATAATTTCTGGATTTGTTTTTGCATCCACAGTGCGAATAATTTACTCGCTTTACTGATTGCTATATTTTTTCAATTCCCCACTAATTAACAAAAAGAGGCGGGATTACATTCACTGTAATCCCGCCTCTTTATCCTCTCATTTTAATTGATCAGTTTGAATAACTTCGACTTCACGAGCGACAGCCTGAACCGGGTAAGATTCGGCTACGGGCCCCTCAAACTGAATAGCAACGTACATCCCAACCTCAAGTTGCTTAAGTTGGAGTCGTTGGCTATCGAGCATAATCGGAGTTTGCTGCGTAAGCCGAACAGCCGCTTTATCATATGCCGCAACTTCATCGCCGCTTGGTGTTTCAACAAGAATCACAGCACCATCTTCACTCGCTTGTAATTGGGTAATTGTACCCCTAATTTCAATTTCATCAATTTCGACAGTTCGTTGCACCGAAACAATCGCCAACACCATAGCAATAATTATGAAAATCCAGAGATATTTGTGTTTCACTTTATTTTACCAACTGATAAATTGCTTGCGCATAAATTTGTGTCGCTTTTTCTAAATCAGCTAATGTGATATATTCATTCGGCTGGTGTTCAGTTTTGACACTATCTGGAAAAACCATACCAAAAGCGACGCAATTATCGAGTGCACGAGCAAATGTTGCCCCACCTGATGACTCAGGTGTTGAATCTAATCCTGTTTCCGTTTCATAGACATCACGAAGGGTTTTGACTAAGAAATGATCGGTAGGCACGTGAATCGCTGCTAACCAATCAAATTCTTCATAACTGAGTGCATATTTTTGGGCGATTGCTTGTAATGGTTCAACAATTGTCGCTTTTTCATAGCTCACAGGAATCCGAATATCTAACGCAATCTCTTGACCTGTTTCATCTAGTCGCACTTTCCCAATGTTCACTGTAAGTTTCCCTGACACTTCATCTTCGCAGTTGGCAATAATTTGGTTCGCATTCGCATCTTCACCAATCACTTCGGCAATAAAATCAATAGCCTCGCAGTGAAGCCCAACTTCATGTAAACTAATTGCTAAGCGGCTAATGGCATTTTCACCACGATCTGCTGCTTGAGAATGAATTCCGGTCCCTAAGACCAAGACACTCGTGGCAGTTTCTTTAAACTGAAAGTTATGTTTACTCAATGCCGTTTTCACTTCGGCTTGCTTTTCACCAGTATATTCTGCTTGATCAGGTACAGAATTAAACGCATTTCCCGCGATTAATTTCACCGGTGCTGGGTTTGTTGTTTTCAACACGGCTTGTAACAATCCTTTTTCAGCATTAATCATCGGGAATTTTGAATCTGGTGTAAATCCGAAGTCTGGAATAGTTTCCCCATTTTCACGATACTTTGCCATATCACGCCAAAGTGTTTCTTCATCTGTCCCAAAAATAAAACGAATTTTTTTATTGAATGTTACGCCACTATCGATTAAAGCTTTCACCGCGTATAAGGCTGCGAGCGTTGGTCCCTTATCATCCTGAGTCCCTCGTCCAATCAGCTTTCCATCATTAATCTGACAATCAAATGGATCATGGTGCCAATTTGCTAAATCTCCAACTGGTACTACGTCAAGATGTCCTAAAATCCCCAAAGTTTCTGACCCTTCACCAATTTCAGCATATCCATAGTATCCTTCACCGTTTTTCACGGTAAATCCAAGGCTTTCACATAAATTGAGCATTGTCTCTAAAGACTGCGCAATTGCTTGACCAAATGGTGCTCCTTCTTTCGCTTCACCAATGACACTAGGAATTGCAACTTGTTGCTGAATTGCACGAATTAGCGTTGGCTGTAACTGAATCACTTTTTCTTGAATGGTTGTTTTCATAAAATTGATACCCGTCCCTTTCTCTCTTGTTTGTTTATAACAAGTATTATTTTTATTATAACATAGTTCATTCTGGGCAAAACTTAAAAATGCCCACAAAAAAAACTATGATCATTCATAGTTAATCCTGGCATGGCTGACAGCCAAATTCGACTTTATTATTTCCTGAAAATTGCAAAAGGTAATCTACCATATTCGCTAACTCACTCTCATTAATTGTATAATACACATTTTTGCCAATCTTTTCTGATTCCACAACTCCGGCATCGACAAGAATTTTCATGTGATGTGATAACGTTGGCTGGGAAACCGAAAATTGGTTCTGTAAATGACAAATACAATTTTGACCTTGGCTAATTTGTTCGATGAGCTTTAAGCGAATTGGTTCACCTAGTGCTTTCAAATATCGTGCTTCTTTCATTCTCTCTGCCACCTCTCTCTTCATTATACGGATTTTTTACGTTGTTGCCAACTAAAAAGACTATATCTCTCGATATAGCCTTCTTGTTACCGTCTCAACGTGTACTGACTAGCTTTTTGTAATCGTCACCGCTGTTCCAGAAGCTGTTACCATCAACATACTTCCACCTTGTCCAACTGTCTCATAGTCCATTTTAACACCAATAACAGCATTTGCTCCTAATGCACTTGAACGTTGTTCTAATTCAGCTAGTGCTTCTTCACGTGCTTTCGTTAACTCATGCTCATATCCTTGTGAGCGTCCACCAAAAACATCTCGTAATCCGGCACCGATATCTCGGAACACGTTCACCCCTGTAATCACTTCTCCAAATTGAATGCCTTTATATTCCGTAATTGTGTAGCCATCAACGGTATTTCCTGTTGTTAAAATCATCTCCGCCACATCCTTTCATTTTTATCACTATACCACTTTCAATTGTTACTTTCAATAAAAAAGCCACTGATTTTACTCAGTGACTTTTTGCTTATTTTGCTCGTAATCGTTGCCAGAATGTTTTTTTGGCAACAGTTGGGGCTTGAAACCCACATGGATTAATTGCTTCATCCATAACAATATGGGTTGCCATTGCCATTAACTGGTCAAATACTTCCTGTCCGAGTGCTTGCTGTCCAGCTTGCATCAACATCGGTCTTGTTGATTCATTATGTGCATCACTCCCGACACAGCAGTAGAGTCCACGTTCAAGGAACATGTTCGCAACTGTTTGAATCCGCTCACCATGTCGCCCAAGTAGGCTTGATAAATTCAATTGGAATTGACACCCAAGCTCGGCAAGTGTTTGTGCCAAAGCGGGATTTTCACGTAGTTGCTGGTTTCGTTCCGGGTGAGCAATAATTGGGACTATTCCCCTTTGCAATAACTCGGTCAAAACCTTTTCCGTATAGTCAGGATATTCACGCATTGGCAATTCAACTAACATATAACGCGATTGATTTAATGTCCAAATCCGCTGTTGATCATATAACTCACCTAAATTAGCTTGCAAATATACTTCCAAACCTAAAGCGAGTTCAATTCCTTTTGGTGCCTGTGCCTGTAAAACAGCTAAACGTTCTTCACAGTCTTGCCGAATTTGTTTATATTCATGGTCATAATGTGGTGTACAAACAAGTAACTGTGTTCCTTGTTCAGCAGCCGTTGCTACCATTGAATGCGATGTTTCAACGACACTCGCACCATCATCAATATCAAATAAGACGTGGTTATGGATATCAACAATCATTATGCGACTCCGTTCACAAAAGCAATAATTTCTTCAGCTGTTTTTCGGTTCTTGCTGACAAAACTATCAACAACAACACCGTCTTTAAATGCAATGAAACTTGGAATACCAATAATATCATATGCAATCGCTTGATCAATAAACTGATCACGATCAATATAGTAGAATTTTGCTTGTGGACAAGCTGCTTCAATTGCTGGCAATTGCGGTGCTAAGACAATGCAATCACCACACCATTGTGCTGTAAAAAGGTAAATGACTGTTCCCTCTTGATTTTTAAAACTTTCAAATTGTTCAACTGTTTCAATTGTTGTCATGGTGTCTACTCCTTTATGTTAACGTGGTAATAATTGTGCAAATCGCTCACTACTAAAGTCTTCAATGAGCTTAAAGACAAGTTGTTTTGCCGCTTGATAATCCCGACTATCAATAATTGATGAACTACAGTGGATGTACCGTGCTGATAAACAAATCGAAATTGTTGGTACTCCCGTTTCATGCAAATGGAAATTTCCTGCATCTGTTCCACCAGGTGAAATAAAATATTGATGATTAATATCGTATTTTTCACACGTTTCAAGGACATAATCGAGCATTGGTTGTGACATCACCATCGTACGATCATGAATACGAATTAAAACTCCATCACCTAATTGACCAAATTGGTTTTTATCTCCTGTTGCATCATTTGCTGGTGAAACATCAACGACAATAGCAAAATCAGGCTTTGTCAATGCGGCTGCCGTTTTCGCACCACGTAATCCAACTTCTTCTTGGACCGTAGCTCCACAAATAAGTGTGTGTGGGAGTTTAATATCTTGAAAATGGGCCATTGTCTCTAATGCTAATCCACATCCTAAACGGTTATCCCACGCTTTTGCCATGAATCGCTCATTACCTGCCAATGGCGTAAATGCACCATCCATAATAATTTGATCTCCCGGACGAACACCAAAGCTCACAGCTTCTTCGCGTGATTGTGCTCCGATGTCAATTAACATTTGTTTGATCTCCATTGGTTTCGCTAATTGTTCAGGTGTTAATAAATGAGTTGGAATTGAACCAATTGTGCCCGGTAAAATCCCTTCGCGTGTGTGTACGCTCACTCGATGACCTAACATTGTTTGATTCCACCAACCACCAATTGTTTGGAAGCGAATCATACCATTATCAGTAATTTGTGTGACCATGAAACCAACTTCATCCATATGTCCAGCAACAACAATACGGAGTGGATTTTCATCCGTTCCTGCTTTTACGCCAAAAATACTTCCTAAACGATCTCGGACAATTGTTTCTGATGTTTTTGTTAATTCATCATGCATGAACTTACGAACCTCATGTTCAAATCCTGAGGTTCCTGGTAATTCTGTCAATGTTTTATACAATTCTTGTTCTTGTGGTGTTAACATTTTTCCGCCTACTTTCATTAGTTACTCTTTTTTATTATAGATGAATTCAGCAAAAAAACCAAACAAAACTGTTTGGTTTTAAAAATTTGTCAACTCAGCCTCATTGATAAAAACAAAGGCTTTATTGATAATTTGTAAAAATTCAAGATCTTCTTCGCGAGCACAAATTGTGCGCTCGACATAATAGGGGAATTGATATTCCATTCGCAATGGTGCCCGTTGAATTGCTTCCTCTGCCGTATCACGACTCAAAATCAAGGCTTGAATTTCATAATTTTGCAAAGCAAGAATCAATTCTCTCACAGTTGTATACTGCACAACATTTTCTGCCTGAATATTAAAAACCCGCAAATAATTCTTCACATATGATGTTGCTAACAACCCCACCTTCATTCGTGATAAGTGAGTCAGCGATAATTTTGCCCGATTCATCGAAGTCAACACAACTGGTGCTGTATGACTGAATGGTAAGGACAGTGATAATCCTTGAAAAAACTGGTTCTCATACGCTAAGTTTTCTGCTAAAAAAACAGCAAAGCTCAGATCGGCCTGATGGTTCCGTAAAGAAGCAATTACGGGAGATTGTTCCTCATTTCCGCCTTGATAATCAACAATTTCAAATTGTAAATCAAGTACGGTCGCAAGATAATTTAAAACATTTGTCGCTTGTCCAGTATAACAATCAAGATGGTGATTAAATCGGGAAAATCCTCCATGATTTTGTTGTAAAAATACCCGAATCGTCGCTTTTTGTCGTAATAATTGCTTCTCTTCTGTCGTTAAAAACGCTTGCACTTTCGTTCGCAATGCTTGGGGATGCTTCGTTTGCCGTCGAAAAGCATTTTTCCCTCCGGTTTGCAAATAGCGTTTAATAATTGGCGCTAAAAAAGCTGCTGGACTATGATGATTCACAACTATCCCTGTTGTGACATCACTGACTTCTTGTCGATAAACTGGCACTGCCATCTCTTTCAAATTTGCATACTTAAAGAAGTAGCTTGAAGTCAAGAGTGCAGCAACTTCACCTTTTTCAAAAGCAATAGTCGCCTCATCTAAGGTCTCATATACATGAAAATAATCACTGCCATTTACATATTCTTTGATCGTATTATACAGTAACCTTGACATCCCCATCGGGACATCTTTTGCTTGTTCAATACTATAGCGTGTGCCATCTTTTTGTGTTAATAATACAAGTGGTGACAATTCAAATGGAATATATGTCGCCTCTAGTGTATCAGGAATCGCAATCGAAACCGCATGGATTAAGCAATCAAATTGCGAAAAATTTTCATTTGTATGTTGCTTTTGGGTAATTTTCTCAAGTTTGATTTTAAGACCTAAAAATTCCGTCAAAAATTGATAATAATATTCTTCAAAGGTGCTTAACATATCAAAATAACCAATTCGCAGTTCTTGTTCGCGAAGTTGGGCTAACATGTGTAACTCTTCGTCAGTAATAATCGGTAATTCTTCAATTTTCGTTGTCAGTGTCATTTCAATCCGATTCCGTCCTTTACGCTTGGCAACATAAACCATTTCATCAGATTGAGCCAGTGCTTGTGGAAATCCACAAACTGCTTTCTCATAACACGAAATACCAATCGAAGCACCTAAAACGAGTTTTTGGTCCACTTCTGCACAAAAAATTGGTTCTCGGCAAACTTCGAGTAATTGTTGGGCTTTCGTATATGCTTGCTTATAATCACTTGTTGGCCAAACAACTAAAAATTCATCACCGCCCATGCGAAATTTATAATGGTCTTCTTGTGCAAACACACGTGATATTTTTTGCGTCATACCGCGAACAGCACTATCCCCAACAATATGACCGTATGTATCGTTAATTAACTTCAGGTGATCAAGGTCAATTAAAATTAACATTGCCTGTGAAAATTTCGGATGCTGTGTTAGCACCTCTAAAGCGTGACGATTATAAAATCCTGTTAAGTAGTCCGTTTGTGATTGTTCGTGAATTTCTTGAATACGTGCATAATCAACATCCCGCACCTCGCGATTCATCAATTGCTGATGCCCTAGCTTCATCATTTTCTCCTTTTCACTTTTTTTGAAAAGTTTTCAAAAATTGATTTTATACTTTCTATTCTAACACGCGTTGTTATCTCCATCAACCTCTCATTAATTCGATATTTAAATTTAATTTCACAAAAAAATAGCATTTTTTTCTGATTTCAGCTTAATAAACATAATAAAAGGGAAGTCAATTTAATTTTGACCTCCCTTTTTATTTTTTCATTCTAATTATAAACCCTTTTCAACACTAAAATTAATGTTTAATTAAATGATAGATTTTCTTTCCGCGGCGGATAACTGTAAACTGTCCTTCGATTGCTTGTGCAGGATCAATGATGAATTCAACATCTTGTTGTTTGTCACCATTAATCATAATTGCACCATTATTCGTAAACTCGCGCGCTTCACGTTTTGATTTTACAACACCAGTTTCGACTAAAGCATCAAGAATGTTCATTGCTTCAGTAATTGTCGTTGTTGGCACATCTTTAAAGCCTTGAGCAATTTCTGCTGCTGTTAACGCTTTAATGTTCCCACTAAATAGTGCTTGTGAAATCGCAATCGCTTGATCTAATGCTGCTTGTCCGTGAATTAAACGTGTCATTTCCGCTGCTAACGCCTTTTGAGCTTCACGTAAATGCGGTTGTTCGTTGGCACTGACTTCTAAGTTTTCGATTGTTTCGCGATCTAAGAATGTGAAACACTTTAAGTATTTAACAACATCCGCATCTGATGTGTTAATCCAGAATTGGTAAAATTCATACGGTGAAGTTTGCTCCGGATCTAACCAAATAGCGCCACTTTCCGTTTTTCCAAATTTAGTACCATCAGCTTTTGTGACTAACGGAATGGTAAATCCATACGCCTTTGCCTCGCTTCCTTGGCGTTTACGAATTAATTCTAATCCTGAAGTGATATTCCCCCATTGATCACTTCCACCAATTTGCATACGGCAGTTGTGGTTCGCGTATAAATGATCAAAATCCATCGCTTGTAAAATTGTGTATGTAAATTCAGTATATGAAATTCCTGTTTCTAAACGTGAAGAAACGATATCTTTCGCTAACATATAGTTGACGTTAAAGCTCTTCCCAAAATCGCGCAAAAATTCAACAATACTTAAATTTGATGTCCAGTCATAGTTATTCACCATTTTCGCACCATTTTCAGTATCAAAATCGAATAAGCGGCGCATTTGTTTTTGTAAACAGGCAACATTTTCTGCGATTGTTTCAACTGTTTGTAACTGACGCTCAGCTTTTTTCCCACTTGGATCCCCAATCATTCCTGTTGCACCACCAACTAAAATAATTGGTTTATGTCCATGTTGTTGAAAACGACGGAGCGTTAAGAATGGAAGTAAATGTCCGATATGCATACTATTTCCAGTTGGATCAACTCCACAATACAATGAAATTTTCTCGTTCTCAAGTGTTTCTTTGATTCCTGCTTCATCTGTTTGTTGGTGAACGATGCCACGCCATGTTAATTCTTCTAATAAAGTCATTGCCATTGTAAATTCCTCCATAAATTTAAATTTTTGAAAATAAAAAACGCCCCTACAATCACTTGTAGGGACGACAAAATTCGCGGTACCACCCTGCTTGTAGTTATTCCAAAAATAACTACCACTTCATGTCTTATAACGGTTGACTGCCGGTTTTGGTTGCTACACCCAAAACAGCTCCAGATTGGTAATTCACATATCATTCGTACTCCTGTTTTCAGCACCCACAGGTTCTCTTTGCTACGTCAATGATTGCTACTGCATCCTTCATTGCTTTTTATCTTCAATTGAATGTCTACAGTTTAGCATCTGCTTTTCACCTTGTCAAGCGTGTTTTTTTCGTTTTTCTTGTTATTTTTTCGTTTCTGAACCACTAAACTCTGCTAAACTCTTTGTGACTTCTTGCGAAGTTTTTCGACCACGGATAAAAAAATAACCGGCAGAGCTAACAAGTACAAGCGCAACAATAATCCCTTCGATTCCACCTAATACTTTGTACAGTGTGAGTGCTGCAACAAGAAAACTAATGACTGTTTGCATATAGGCTAAATGGGTTCGTTCGTTGGCTAAAATTGTCCGCTCAACAGCTAAATAATCATTGAGTGTCAATAATTGCGAGTTTTTTCTGAATGTTTGATATTTCATCTTTTTACCGTTGCCAATTCCTTGTAAAAGTTTATACATCTAGCAAAGTTCTTCCCAAAAACTGTTTACTTCCACTTCAACGTGTTCAATTTAGTTAGCCTATCCCTCGCGAAATTGCATGTATCACACCCAGCAGCGCTGATGTTTCTAAACGTCGATGCAATCATTTGATTTTTGTTCAAGTTTCACTCTATTGTTCGTCGGTACGAATTGGCTTCCTTTCTTGTTTTTTTGCAGTCTACCTCAGTGTTTTTCAAACTAGCGTCCTATTTGTTTTAATATGTTCAGACGACTGTTAACACCATCACAAAAAGACGAAAAGCGTCCGCATTCATTTGAACTACGGCCGCTTTTCTCATATGTAATCCTTATTTTTGTTTGCGCGTTGATTGGCGCCAAATAATTTCGTGAGCTTCAATAAATTTATTTTCATCCGATGTTTCATTACGCATGATTTTTGTTAATAAGCGCATTGAGAAAACTCCAATTTTATAAATTGGATATGATACTGATGTTAATCCTGGACGAACCATTTGTGATGTTTTTGTATTTGAGAAACTAATAATTTCCAATTCTTCTGGGATTTTAATTCCTAAATCAAGTGCCGCATTCATGAACGCAATCGCTGCTGAGTCGCTTGTTGAAGCAATTGCTTGTGGTTTTTTTGTTGTTAAATATTCTTTCGCAAATTCATAGTTTTCTTCGTAACTACGGTACACGCGTAAAATATTCTCTTCATTCACTGGACGACCACTCTCTGAAAAAGCACGAACATATCCGCGTTTTTGTACTTCAAGTGCCGATGTATAGTTCCGCGTACAGAACAAGACATCATCGTTACCATTATCAAGGAAATATTTTGTCACATCATAAAAAGCTTGTTCATAATCAATTGATACTCGTGCTAATGTTTCACTATCTGTTGCTGAAGCGAACACAACAACTGGCACTGGTGAGTTTTCAATCATTTCTTGAATTTCATCCGTAATATAGTCAAACATGACTAAAATTCCATCTACTTGATTCGAAAGTAGATCTTCCCAATACTTCTTAAAGAGATCAAGATCAGACGCGTATGATTTAATAAGCGTTGAATATTTGTACATTTCCATATTTGCCGTATCTAAAATCCCACTTAACATTTCTGCTACTGATAACCGACCAATTTCTGGTACAAGTACCCCAACAGTTGTTGAACGTTTACGTGCTAATCCACGAGCAACTTCATTTGGACGATAATTTAGACGTTCAATCACATCTAAGACCATTCGTTCTTTTTCTGGTGCTACTTTCGCACTCTTATTAAGCACACGTGATACGGTCGCCAAAGACACACCCGCTTCACGAGCAACATCATAAATCGTAATTTTTTTATTCTTCATTTCGAACACCTCGTCTTTATTTTCATTTGTTTTCATTATACAACTTTTGAAAACGATTGCAAACGAAATTATTTCATTCTAATGAAAATTCTTTCAAATCACATCTATTTATCATTTAACTTGTGAAAACTTGCTTTCTTTTGATTATTATTTTATAAGAATGGCTTCATTTCTGTCATGAATGCTGAAAACTCTGGAAAGTCAAGTTGTTGTTGAGCATCCGATAATGCTGTGCTTGGTAATGGGTGAACCTCTACCATGATTCCATCTGCACCTGCTGCTAACGCTGCCTTGGCCAATGGTAACATAATATCTTTACGGCCCGCTGCATGTGTTACATCAACGAATACTGGCAAATGCGTTTTTTGTTTCATAAGTGGAACAGCTGAGATATCCAGTGTATTTCGTGTGGCATTTTCATAGGTCCGAATTCCTCGTTCACAGAAAATTACTTGTTCATTTCCCTGAGCCATAATATATTCAGCAGCATACATCCACTCTTCAATTGTTGCACTCATTCCTCGCTTCAACAAAACTGGCTTTTCTTGTTGACCAGCTGCTTTTAACAGCGCAAAGTTTTGCATATTTCGCGTACCAATTTGCACGATATCTAAATACGGTAGCGCTGCTGTTAATTCAATCGGATCCATAATTTCTGTAATCACAACAAGGCCAAATTCTTTCGCAACACGGTAGAACATTTTCAGCCCTTCTAATCCGAGACCTTGAAAATCATATGGTGATGTCCGTGGTTTATACGCACCACCGCGCATCACTTGCACACCATTTGCGACAAGTTCTTGCGCAACTGCACGAATTTGCGCTTCACTTTCCACAGCACATGGTCCAGCAATCATAATTGGCTCTTGACCACCAAAAGCAACAGCACCAACGTTAATAACAGTATCTGGTGTTTGTTCATGGCGTGTAACAAGTAATTTTTTTTCTTGCTCTTGTTCTTGGACAGCTAATGATGCTTTGAAAATTTCTTTAAACAATTGAATAATTGTTTCGTCATTTAGTGGGCCTTGATTTTGTTCCACGAGCCATAATAATAGCTCTTGTTCTCGTCGGGGATCAAATTTATTTGTCGTTCCTGACTGACTCTTTACCATCCCAATTTTTTGTGCGACCGCTGCGCGTTTATTGAGTAGTTGTAATATTTCTAAACTAATAGTATCAATCTCATTTCGTAATTGTGCCAGTGTTTCCACACTCATCACCTCGCCTTTCAATATTTCTATCATATCAATGAACACGTAATTTAGCAAAAGAAATACGTTTCTTCGCTCTTTTTTCGCTTCAATAAAAAAACAGGGAAGTGTTCCTCCCCTGTTGTTCTTTTATTCGACTTCACCAACACGTGATTTGAATTCATTGACTTTTTTTGTCAACGTTTCGCGTAAATCTTCTTCGCTTGGTACAGCCTCTACTGCATCTGCTACTGTTTCTTCGACTGCAGTAACGACTGGTTCAACTGTTTCTGTTACTGTTTCTTCAACTGCAGCTACTGTTGGTCCAACGATGTCGCCTGTTAACTCTTCTTCATCAGACTCTTCGCTGATTGTTTTCACGACTGGTGAAGCACTTGCTAATTCATCAACGCTCAACGTTTCCCCTAAATTTTCTGTTGATTGTTTAATTTTATGTGCGATTTCAGTACGTTTTTGTTCCATTGATTGACGAACTTCTTCAAAATCAATGTGCTCTAATTGGTCTTTTGCTTCATCAAGCGAAACAGCGACTTTTTCTTTTAATTCTTCAGCTTTTTCGAAGGCTTTTTCTTTCATTTCTTCAGCTTTCTCAAGTGCTTTTTCCTTGATTTCTTCTGGTGTCATTGTTTTTAATTCTTCAGCTTTTTCTGCTAAATCTTCACGTGTTTCTTTTCCAGATTTTGGTGCGAGTAATACTCCCGCTACTGCTCCTGCTGCAATCCCTAAAAATGCACCTAATACAAATTTCTTTTTCCCTGCCATAATTAGTTACTTCCTTCCGTTTGGGCTTCATTTACAACGACTGTTTCCGTTGCGGCTTGATTTGCCTTATTTTGATCTGAACTCGTTTGTGTTGTTTGTTTGCGGTTGAATTTTCCCCCAAAAACACCACCAAACTGTTCCATTACTGACGATAACATCTCATTTAATTGTTGGTATTTCGTTGTAATATCATCCGTCATTTCTTTTGCATCACCAACGATTGCTTGAACATCATCAAGCATTACATTTGTCTTCTGTAATGTAATATTGAGGTTTTTCAGAACTGGTAAAACTCCACTTAAAATCCTTACTAAATACACAACAAAAAAGAAAACTGCGCCTAAAATGAGGACGTACATAATCCACGCGAGCTGCGCTAAATCAACTGTCATTCGTTCACCGCCTCTTTTACTTACTCTACACTAAAGATAGCAAGTAAAATTGTAGAAGTCAAGGAATTCAATTGAAAATGATAATTATTTCATTTTTAGTTATTTCTTATCTTTTTCCTATATGTTTTTTTTATACTTGCTATAGAAATTATTCACCTACAACTCCGCTTGTGTTTATTTTTAACCTCTGATACAATTATTAAACTACCTATCGATAGGTAGGAAAGGAAGACTTAATTATGAAAACAAAAACGCTTATCATTGCTTGCTTTATCGAATTATTTTGCGAATCTGGTTTTGAAGGTACTTCGATGGCTGCTGTTGCAGAAAAAACCGGAATAAAAAAAGCCTCACTTTATGCTCATTTTACTAGCAAAAAAGCACTTTTCATTGCTGCTTGTGAAGTCATTTTAGCCCAAGTCACCTCTGAAATACTGTTGCTGCAAGGTGATAAAACAAAGAATCCCGACGAAAAATTATTTGATCTACTCCACTTTTTTTGCATCAAAAATGCCAATTTATCTCCACATACAATCCAATTTATTAACCGTCTATTCGTAACTGAATGGGATAATCATCTTGAGTTACGTGAGTTAGAAGCTGAATATTTGGCAATTACACAGCAGCATATCACGTCTATTTTTGATGAGTGTCTTGCCATGAACTATCTCCTCCCTGAGAATCGTGATCGGATTCAAAGTGCGTATACCTTCTTATTTCATAATTTGATTGTGCATGATGCTTATTCAGCCACTGATTTACGCAATTTTTGGGAAATTTTTTGGCCTGGTCATCTTAATAATGAGGTTAGATTATGATTCTTTTATCGACCCTAACTCTCGGGTTGTTAGACTCTCTCAATCCTTCAACGATTTTGACAACGATTCTCATTTTACTTGCTTCAAAAACAAATCGTCAGGCTTATGCTTTTATTTTCGGGACCATCTGCATTTACACAATCTTTGGATTAATCATCCATTTTGGTAATACAGTCTATTTTTCGAAAATAATTTCCTCTTGGTTCACACAATTCAAATTTGAAATTGGTATTTTTGAAATTTTTTTAGCACTTATTTGTTTCCTTGTTAGTTGTTATTATAGTTATCACCTCTCTCGCCATCACCACGTATTTGTGGCAAAAGAGGCGAAAATTCCTCGGATTATTGGTATTCCACAAATGTTTGGCTTTGCTGTGATTTGCACACTTTCTGATCTACCAACTGCAATTCCATATTTTGGCTTCTTAAGCTTTCTTGAACGTGCCAATTTACATGAATTAGGCAGTGTTGTATTTATTTTTCTGTATTGCTTGCTATATGTCCTTCCATTGATAGTTCTTGCGCTTCTTTATCAGCGTGTTTCAGCCTCGCGGTTTCATGTCGTCCAAGAAAATTTTATGACCATTGTGAATAGATATACCCCCTGGATATTAATTATTTGTGGGTTTCTTGCTAGCTTCTTTTTTATATATGATGGTATTCATCGAATTGGACTCGTGCTTTTTTAATGCGAATACATCCGCTTTCATCAATAAAAAACCTCGTCGTTCATGGTGAACAACGAGGTTTTTTTTAATTTTCTAACTTGCGATAGTCAGGGATTAAGCGATTAATATCGCCTGCTCCCATAAACACAACAACTGCATTATGATGGTCACGTAATTCATGAAGTTTTTCTGGTGCGAAAAACTTAGCATTGGGAATTAATGCGATTAAATCATCAGCATGCACTGTTCCCTTTGCCTCACGAGCTGATGCAAAAATTTCACTGATATAAACACAATCAGCTTGTGATAAAATTTCTGCGAATTCATGTAAGAATGTTGCTGTTCGTGAATACGTATGTGGTTGGAAGGCAATCACTAATTCGCGTTCCGGATATTTTTGTTTTAAAGCTTGAATTGTCACTTTGATTTCTGTTGGGTGATGAGCATAATCATCAACAACAACTTGATCACCAATCATCTCTAAATGAAAACGACGTTGAACACCATGAAAATGTTGGAGACTTGCTTCAATTTGACTTGCTTCTAAGCCTTCTAGGATACCGACCGTAATCACGGCTAAAGAATTTAAAATCATATGATCACCAAAGAATGGTAGTTGGAATGTTCCAATGATACGTCCTTGCATTTGTACATCGAATCTCACACCTGCTGTTGTTCGTTGCACATTTATCGCACGGACGTCATTATGCGCATCGAGTCCATAGAAGTACACTGGTGTTTGCGTCTGAAGTAAACGTGTATTCGCGTCATCACCACAAGCAACTACTGCTTTAGTTGCTAAATCAGCATAATGATTAAAAGCATCGAGTACATCATCAAGGTCTTTAAAATAGTCTGGATGATCGTGTTCAATATTTGTAATTACGGCGTAATCTGGAGAATAATGTAAGAAGTGACGGCGATATTCGCACGATTCAAATAAAAACACCTCAGCATTTTCTTGGGCTTTTCCAGTACCATCACCAATCAAAAACGCTGTTGGTTTTGCATCGGCAAAAACTTGTGCAAATAATCCTGTTGTTGTTGTTTTTCCGTGTGTTCCCGCAATTCCAACACTCATCAGATTACGTGTCATCTCACCTAAAAAGTCGTAATAGGTAACTAGTGGTATATTCTGGGCAATTGCTGCTGCAACTTCGACATTATTTTCAGCATTAAATGCATTCCCTTGAATCAAAATCCAATCGGATGTAATATTTGCTGCTGCAAATGGCAGTAATGTAATTTCTCGAGCATCTAAGCCTTTTTGTGTAAATAAGTATTCTGTTGTATCCGAACCTTGCACCTCGTGACCGAGATCAAAAAGAATACTTGCTAGGGCACTCATTCCTGAGCCTTTAATTCCAATAAAATGATACCGTGCCATTTATGCATTCACCTCATTATAATAGGCAAAAAATCCTTTCCCTACTGGAGCATCCATCGGTAAAATCATAATTCCTTTTTCTTGTGGTGCATTTGGTAAATTTAATTCACGCATTGCACAAATCATCCCATTTGAATCAACTGTTCGTAATTGTGCTGGTACGACTTGTAACCCTGATGGCATAATTGCGCCAACTACTGCAACTGGTACTTTTTGTCCAAGTGCAACATTTGCTGCTCCACAAACAATCTGCTCAACGCGAGTGCCAATATTCACTTGGCAAATACTCAAGTGATCACTTTTTGGGTGAGCTTCACATGAAACAACTTCACCAACTACAAAATTTGGTTCATAAGCTTGCTCGGGAAATGAATCAAAACCTGCTGCAACAACAACTGCCTCAGCTGCTTTCCCAGTTATCATATCATCAAGATACACGCCTGTATGTGTCAACGAAAGTTTTTCACTTGCAGCAAAAATATTATAACCAACAATCGTTCCTTGCTCATCAGTAATCTGAGCCACATCACCACGACGTTCAAATTTGAAATTATCACTAACTGTATCAAAATTAATTAATAAAACATCACCGATACCGGCATTATTATAAACAAGATTCATTCTTCTCATCCTCTTTCAACTTATTTTCGTTCAATCGCTCACAGTCATTTTTCGCAAGTGTAAGCCTATTCCATTTTAACATAAATTACTGTTGCTAACTACTGAATTTTTCAACAAAAAAACCAACATTCTACCTGATTCAATCAAATAAAGCGTTGGAAAAAGCGATTTTTTTTCATCAGATAACTAATTAAAAGTGAAATCAAAAAGACACTTATAGTGAGGAGCAATGGATTGCTGATCATCGGAAACCAACCAAATTCACCAAAGCTAGCCAAAATACTTAAGACGGCAACATGAACAAAATACACACCAAATGTATATGGGCTGAGTGCCACAATAATTTTGTTCAACCAGTCGTGTCGATATGTACGATGAATAAAACTCGTGAATAGCAACAAACTGCCGACAATAATAAGCGGAAAAAAATTATCTGTAATATAATTAATTGTTTGTGATGGTGGCAAAAATTGATACAGCCAGATAAAGTTTAGAGCTGTAACCGCCATTGCGCCTAAGTAGCTACCTACACCAATCCAGACTGGTACGGTTAATCGCGTTTGCTTCACGTAATAACCAAACAAGAAATATCCGAAAAAACCAATAATTTTTAAAATTTGAAATAGAAAAAAACCACTCCATGCTCCAAGCATTTGCATGAGAAATCCAATAACAAAGCTGCCAACAATCATGTAAATAAGTGTCCTTTTTTGCCAAGACTGTATTTGCTTATTTAGCCACGGTACCAATAAATAATAAAGACCTAGCACTGGTAAAAACCAAAAGTGATATGTAGTCACTCCAGCAAAAAATTCACGACTCATTAAAAGTGGGCTATCTATCTGAAATCGCCAAGCATAAAACCCAAGACTAAATAGCCAATAGACACCTAACCAGAAAAGCAAAGGTAACAAAATTCGTTGATTCGTTTTTCGCCACATCGTTGCTAAATTGATCTGCTTCTCAGGATTTATCAAGAGGTATCCACTAATCATAAAAAAAATTGGTACTGCTGCACGAGCAAGCACATCAAGAAAGAGTGGAAATTCATAGCTATAGCTGACCGTTTGTCGAATCGCTAATGCGGCAACATGGATAACTACAACACTTATACTTGCATACACCCGCAAATATTCAATCCCTACGTTACGTCCGTTCATGTACCATCCCCCTTACACTTATTTTTCCTGACTTTATTTTACCATATTTTTATGCTTTAAAAAGGAAAATAACTTGATTGTATTTCACAACATCTTTCTTGTCATCACGGTGCCAATTTGATAAAATAAATAAATATTATGAAACACAGGTGAGTTTGTATGCAAGATATCATTATGGAGATTTTAAATCAATTTGGTTACTTAGGAATTGCTTCCTTAATCGCACTCGAAAATATTTTCCCACCAATTCCTTCTGAAATTATTTTGACTTTTGGTGGCTTTCTCACAACATATACTGATTTAACTTTTGTGGGCGTCCTCATCGCTGCAACGGTTGGTGCTGTTATCGGTGCTGTTATTTTATATTCAGTTGGTCGCCTTCTGACACCAGAACGGCTCGAAGCACTGCTTGATTACAAAGTTTTTCGTATGCTTGGCTTTAAACATGGTGATATCAATAAAACTGTGATTTGGTTTGAAAAACATGGAAAATCAGCAGTCTTTTTTGGTCGATTTGTCCCCGTTATCCGGAGTCTCATCTCAATTCCAGCTGGTATCGCCAAAATAAATTTTGTCATGTTTTTAATTTTCACGACAGTTGGGAGTTTGATTTGGAACTTTGTCTTGATTGCTCTAGGCGTTTTTATGGGCAGCGCTTGGGAACAAGTTTCAACGTATGTCGGCATTTATTCTCAAGTAATCCTCATCAGTTTAATTGTTATGGCCGTTATCGGCGGGGCAATTTTCTACTACCAACGTCACCAAAAACAAAACCGCGAAAATTAAATCATATAAAAAGGCACCATCAGCAAAGCTGATGGTGCCTTTTTATGTTATTCTGGTCGAACCCAACTAATTCCGACTGATCCTGGTCCCCCATGGACACCGATTACAGCTGAAATAATAAGATCTTTGATTTGTGCTTGAGGCCGGTTGGCTTGGATATGCTCTTTGACATACGCTGTCAGTTCTGCATTATTCGAATTACCGACAAAAATAATTCCCGAATAATCCACTGGTGTTTGATCGTAAAAACGCTGTAACATAGTAGCAACTGCTTTTTTACTCGTTCGTACTTTTTCCAACACCTCAACACGTCCATCTACAAAATAAAGCACTGGTTTAATTTGCAGCATATTTCCAAAAAAGGCAGCTGCATGCGAAATTCGCCCACCTTTACGAATAAAATCAAGCTCCTTAACACAGACCATAACTTCAACTTTTGGCTTCATTGTTTCCAACACAGTCACAATTTCACTAACTTCTGCTCCAGCTGCGATCATTTCTGATGCTTTTTGTACAAAAAACCATAACCCTGCTGTTAATGATTTTGTATCAACAACAAAAATTCGTTCCGGTGCTAATTCTTGAGCTAAATTGTAAAATGATTGATATGTTCCACTGAGTTCGCTTGAAAGTACTGGGCAAATGATGTAGTCATATGTTTGTAGCAATAATTCTAATTTTTCAGCAATGAGCCCAACTGCTGGTTGGCTTGATTTTGGATGGTTTTCATCACTCCCGCATTTTTCATAAAAATCAGCTGACTTCAATTCAAAATATTCTTGAAATGATTGTTCACCAAAAATAATATTCAGTGGAACGTAATAAATATTACTTGGCCCTTGAGTAATATCATTTTCGATAATACCTGTTGTATCAGTTAAAATTGCAATTTTCGCCATAAAAAACTCCCCTTTAGAAAGCAAAAAGCTAAGCCCCAACTGGCTTAGCTTTTGCTCATTTTTCCTTTTTGGTCAAATGAATAGTGCTGCTTGCACAGCTGGTTACGCTTGTTCGCGAACTTGCATAACAGCCATTTTATCAAACGTAATTCCCATACCACTTGCAACAACAACAGTTACTGTTTTGTCATCAATGCTATCGATTGTTCCATAAATACCTGAAGTCATGACAACTTTGTCACCTTTTTTCAAGTTAGCTAACAATTGATTATGTTTTGTACGCTCTTTTTTCTGTGGACGGATAACCATGAAATACATTAAGACAAATAATAAAAGTAACGGGAAAATCGTTGATACGATTGTAAAAATTTGATCCATTGTGAATCCTCCTAAAAATTATTTACATTCTTAATTATACTAGAATCCTCTTGAGTTTGCATCATTTAATCCATATTTCGCAAAAAATTCTTCTTTAAAATCACCGAGTCGGTCATTTTTAATTGCTTCACGTACTTGTTTCATCAAGTTCAATAAGAAATATGTATTGTGGTAACTTGTTAAACGAATACCGAATGTTTCTTCACATTTTACGAGGTGACGAATATAGGCACGTGAATAGTTTTTACACGTATAACATTCACAATTCTCATCCAATGGTCCAAAATCACGAGCATATTTCGCGTTCTTAATCACAACGCGTCCATTTGATGTCATCACTGTTCCATTACGAGCAATTCGTGTCCCTAAGACACAGTCGAACATATCAACACCTAACATTGAACCCATAATTAATGCATCGGGTGATCCAACACCCATGAGGTAACGTGGTTTATTTGTTGGCAAGATTGGGTTTAAATGTGCGAGTACGTTATACATGATTTCTTTTGGCTCACCTACTGAAAGTCCACCGATTGAATATCCTGGGAAATCCAATGACATCAAGTCTTTCGCACTTTGCTCACGTAAATCTAAGTACTCTCCACCTTGAACGATTCCAAACAATGCTTGCGTATCTGGATTGGCATGTGCCTCTAATCCACGTTCTGCCCAACGTGATGTACGCTCAATTGAATCTTTAACATATTCATGTGTTGCTGGAATTGGTGGACATTCATCAAATGACATGATGATATCAGCACCTAAATTATTTTCAATTTGAATTGCTTTTTCTGGCGATAAAAATAATTTATCTCCATTAATGTGATTACGGAAGTGAACACCTTCTTCTTCGATACGGCGGAAATCACTTAAACTAAATACTTGGAATCCTCCTGAATCTGTTAAGATTCCTTGGTCCCAATTCATAAATTTATGTAATCCTCCAGCCTCTTTCACTAAATCATCTCCAGGCCGTAGCCAAAGATGATACGTATTCGAAAGAATAATTCCAGCACCCATTTCTTTTAAATCTTCTGGTGATAATGTTTTGACAGTCGCTAGTGTACCAACTGGCATGAACATTGGCGTTTCATATGTTCCGTGTGGTGTATGTAATTTACCATACCGGGCTCCTGTTTGTTTACATGTATGAATCAATTCATAACGAATAGCTGACATGCTCATTCTCCTTTATTTCTCTATTCTTGCGAATATTGTATTAACAGTAAAATTATACTACTTTTTTTCGATTTGAAAAGAACTATAATTTTCACACTCTATACTCTAGTGTGAAAATCGAAAATGATTGAATTTCATTTTTCTGATTTCATTCATTTCCTTATTTTCGTGCCATCACTTTCAACCTGTTATTCCTAGCTGTTGAATCGGCGTCGGACACTCTTTTTGAAACGTGCCTCTGCCTACAACTTCTTCACCAAGCTCATCAGTACTATTTTTTCCTTTTTGAGTATGAAAACAGTACTGATTACCACTTGGTCACCAGAAGTTGTTTCAACCTGTTATCCCTAGCTGTTGAATCGGCATCGGACACTCTTTTGAAACGTGCCTCCTGCTGCAAATCTCGTGAAAACGAAATAAACGTCTGAATTCTTCGTTCACATTTATTCCTTTTTTCACATACCGATTTGCTGCTATCCTGAATTGCTTGTG
>JTLC01000033.1 GCA_000798955.1 Firmicutes bacterium ZOR0006
GTGAAACAAATTCAGGCATGGCAAACGATTTTCAGCTAACCATGAGGGAGAAGCATGATATGAAGACCCAGATTTAAAGCTGTGGATGACAAAAAAGAAATGAGATGCATATTCCAAGAAGGAGTGGCATCTCATTTTTTGTACGACTAGAAAAGTGAAATATGAATTGTAAAAGACTTTTTATTCTCTATACGGTTTTCTTAATTACTGAATTTTGTTAAAATTAACATATCAAAAAATATAAAAAACTTTATTGTGTATAACTCTAGGGGAAAAACTCCATTATGGATAATTTATAGTGATATAATAGTATAAACTAGAGAAAAAAATGTGGAAAACCATTTGAATGTATATAGTAAATTGGAGTGATAAAGCATATGTGGATAATTAATTGTAAAAAAGCAGGCTATGAAAATAAGTTAATTTTACAAGATTTCATTTTGAAATTTAATAAAAGTGAAAAAGTAGCTTTGATTGGTAAAAATGGAGTAGGAAAATCAACTTTTGTACAGCTATTACTAGGTATTCTTCCCGTATGTGAATGCACGATTAGTTATGATGGGTTAGAGATTGAATCTTATGAACAATTGAGAAACATAATTGGTATCGTCTTTCAATTTCCTGATGATCAATTTTTGGGAGCAACAGTTTTGGAAGAATTGAGAATCACTGCAGCAAATTTTGGTAAAAGTAAAGATGAGGTTGATCGGCTCATTCATTTATTTAAATTAAAACCATTACTTATGTGCTCGCCATTGGAACTTTCTGGTGGCCAAAAGCAAGTAATTGCATTTGCTATTACACTTCTCAGTGAACCGAAACTATTGATTTTAGATGAAGCTACTAGTATGTTGGATCCTATTTCGAAGAGAGCGTTTTTAGAACAGGTTTTTGCATTTCAAAAACAAGAACAAATAGCAGTAATTCACATTACTCATGATTTTCGAGAATTACCTTTTTTTAGCCAAATTGCCTATTTATCAAATGGCGTAATTGAGTTCAGTGGTAGTTATCAAGATTTTATTGATCAATTAGAATTATTCCCTGAAATAACATTGCCTTTAGATTTACAAATAGCTTATCAGCTGTATAAACAAGAAAAAATTTCTAAAATGCCACTAAAAAAAGAAGATTGGGAGGAAGTAGCATGGGTTTTGAAGTCTTTGATTTAATTACAGAGATATATGACTATCAAAAAAATAAACCAATCAGGCTACTTGATAAGGTTTCTTTAAAAGCGAATCCTGGAGAGATTATGGCTATCATAGGTGCAATTGGGAGTGGAAAATCAACTTTTATACAGCATTTAAATGGGTTGAAAAAAGCAGATAATGGATTAATTTTGATTCATAATGAAAGTTATCCGAATCAAAGTCGAGAGTGGCTAAAAAAAGTCGGAATTGTTCAACAATTTTCCCAAAAGCAATTATTTTTGACGACGGTAGCTGATGAAATTGCTTTTGCTGCTAAAAACTTTGAAATAACGTATGATTTAAATCACCTTTGTGCGTTAGTCGACTTGGATACGACTTTATTAGCAAGGCATCCACGTACGTTGAGTGGCGGACAGATGAGAAAAGTAGCAATTGCTAGCGTCTTAGCTGCACAACCGGAAATACTCATTCTAGACGAACCGTTTGCTGGCCTAGATTGGCAAGCACAAACGGAATTAACTCAGGCACTGAATAAACTAGCTGCGAATGGGATGACAATTGCGCTCGTAACGCATGATTTGAATTTTGTGTATGAACATTGCCAAAAAGTAGTTGTCTTCTCAGACGGAAAAATTATAGCGGAGAAGACACCAAAACAGTTATTTACTGAAGATACTAATTGGCAAGAATTGGGAATTGAAGCAACACCATTGTTACAAACAAACTTTGTGACTTTTGATGAACAGGCAGTAAAAAAATGGCTGATTAGTGGAGAAGTAGACAATGAAACATATTAAATTACAACAATATATTCCAAGTGACTCATATATTCATCATTTGCAGCCACAAATAAAGCTAATGTTAGTGATATTAAATCTTTGGATTGTATTTGCAGTTCAATCAATTACAGCACTAGCTATCGCCTTGTTTGGGCTCTTTCTTATGCTTTTGATGACAAAAGTCCCGTGGAAAAACTATTTCGTCATAGTTAAAAGAATTAGATGGTTGTTACTATTTTTGATTACTTTGAACCTTATCTTTTTAAAGCAAGGTGTTGTCCTCTTTTCAATTGGTTCTTGGTCAGTGTACACAGGTGCTATTGAACAAAGTATACAGGTTGGATTTCAATTAATTTATATGATGCTTACTGCAGCTTGGTTCATGTATACAACGACACCATTAGCACTAATATCGGGATTAGAATGGTTGTTAATACCAGTAAAAAAACTAGGAATTAAGACAGAAAAAACAGTACTGGTGCTTTTTATTATCTTTCGCTATATCCCAATATTGTTCCAAGATTTTGAAGAATTGCAATTTGCCCAAGCATCGAGAGGAGCTCATATTTATCAGGGCTCACTTTTTCAGCGGATGCAAGCACTCCCCTCATTACTCGTTCCATTGTTTGAAACCGCACTCTTTCATGCCCAACAAAATGCTAAAATGTTGCTAGCAAGAAAATACGATAATTTTCATTATTGGCATGTTTCCGAAAAAGAGTCAAAAAAATTAATTGAAATACTGGTGATAGCCCAAAATTTAATCATACTCATTGGAGTTTATTGGTTTAATTACCAAGGATTTTTGTTATAACAAACAAAAATTTACTTTTATTTGGAAAAGTGTTGGTAACGTTTACAATTTCGATTATAATTATATTATGATAACCAAAGGAGGATTATACTCATGAAAAAAATGATGACAATGCTTGGTCTAGGAGCATTAGTGTTAACGTTAACTGCGTGTGGTGCTACAGAGAAAACTGGAATGGCAGAAACAGACTTTGATAACAAAGGTTGGTCTTATGTTGTTGAAGTTACATTGAAAGGTGACGATGTAACAGAGGTTTCTATCGATGCTAAGCCAGATCCAAACAACGCAGATACTGCAGCATATGCTGAAGCAAACCAAACAAAAAAATCATTAAAAGAAGACTATGGTATGAAGCAAGCTTCACCAATCGGTAAAGAATGGTATGAACAAATTGCAGCGTTAGAGGCATATATTGTTGAAAACGATGGAGTTTCAACTATCGAATTATCAGATGAAGGTAAAATTGATAATGTTGCTGGTGCAACAATCAGTGGGCAAAACATCATCGATCTTTACGATGAAGCTGTGGCAAATGCAGAATAAGGAAAAGAAGCGATAGCCAAAAAGCTATCGCCCTTTTTAATTTGACGAGGTGAAAAAATGAGAATATTGTCTGAGTTATTTAAACTTGGGTATGGTGTACATATTCCAGGAGATAAAAAACATTTATATGATCAAGAATTACAGTGGTACTTAGACCCTAAGTATGTGTACATTCCTTTAACGAATCATGTGAAGCATGGATTACGTTCATTGGTAAAAGTCGGTGACTATGTTAAGATGGGCCAAAAAATTGGTGAGCGTGCAGATAATATTTATGCTGCCCTACATGCGAGCGTAAGCGGGACAGTTGTCGGAATTGATAAATATTTACATCGCTCTGGAAATTATGTTGACTGCGTGGTCATTGAAAATGACGAACGGTACAAACAAGTTGAAGAACTAGAACAAGCATGTTGTTTAGAGAGCCAATTATCAAGCCAAGAAATTGTTGATAAAATTCGCGAGAGCGGAGTTGTTGGTTTAGGTGGAAGTGGATTTTCAACATATGTGAAATATGTTTCCACAAATGAAATCGACACGATTGTCTTGAATGGTGTTGAGTGTGAGCCATATATTGCTACTGATCATAATATTTTATTAAATCGAACTGATCTTGTATTTGAAGGATTAAAAATAATGATGCATGCGGCAAATGCCGCGAAAGGTGTTATTGCAATCAAACAACACAAAAAACCATTATTTGATTATTTAGTACAATTTGCCCAAGAATATGAAAACATTACAATTATTGAAGTTCCGGATGCATATCCGATGGGTTGGGAAAAAGTATTAATTCGTCAAGTTTTCCGGAAAGAGTATGATCGCTTACCAGCAGATGCTGGAATTATCGTGAATAATGTGGCAACTGCTGTTGAGGTCGCTTCAGCTATTCGTGGTGATTTACCATTGATTTATCGAACGGTAACAGTCAACGGGCCGGCGGTAGAAAAACCACAAATTTTTCGCGTTCGAATTGGAACACAAGCAAAAGAATTATTGGCATTGGCTGGCTACAAAGCAAATGTGCAGCAAGTTCGTTTAATTGCGGGTGGTCCAATGATGGGAACAATCATGGAATCTGATGAGTTTATTATTTCTAAAGGTGTGAACGCGATTACTTGTTTGATTGAAGAAACAGTAGATGGACAGCGGCCACTGGAACTACCAGAAGAACCATGTGTTCGTTGTGCTTCATGTGTTGATAATTGTCCAGCTGGATTACAGCCTGTTAACATTATGATTGCTGCTAAGTTTGGTGAAGCTGAAACAATTCAACAATTAGAGGCCAAGGCCTGTATTGAGTGTGGGCTCTGCACGTATGTCTGTCCATCAAAAATACCTGTTACTCAATGGGTTCGGGAAGCAAAAAAAGTGATGAATGGAGGAAAATAAAATGAAATTTACAAAACGTGGAAATGCTCCTAGTATGACTGCGCCACATACAACAAAGCGAATGATGAACGATATTATCGCATGTATGCTTATCCTCAGTATCATCGCAATTGGAACACAATGGTATTTGGGTGGAAGTGAAGCAGGAATTCAAGCAGGTCTTTTAATTGTAACGGCAATGGTAACTGCACTTGTGACAGAAGCAATTTTATTGCTTGTAAAAGGTGAAAAACAGCCACTAACAAAATTATTCCGCACGTATTCAATTATTCCTGGCTTAATGCTAGTATTGATTGTTCCAGTTGGAACACCAATGTGGGTGGTTGCTGTAGGGACAATTGTTGCTATCGTCGCTGGAAAATTTGTCTACGGCGGATTAGGAAAAAATATTTTTAATCCGGCATTAGTTGGACGAATTTTTATCACAGTCGCTTTTGGTGGCTTGTTGACAACGACCTTAGCTGGTGCAATTGATGGTGTGAGTGCTGCAACACCGTTAACACATTTAGCATCCTTACAAAATATTGGAACGCAAAGTCAAATTGTCGAACAATATGGGATGGTCAACTTACTACTAGGCCTTTATCCAACTGCACTTGGCGAGGGGGCATCAATCGCTATTATTTTGATGGGAATTTATCTCATGATTCGTAAAACAATTGATTGGCGAATTCCAGTAATGATGGTCGGAACTGTCTTTTTAATGACTTATATGATTGGTATTGAAAATAACATGGGACTCTGGTATCCATTGTATCATGTGATGACTGGTGGATTATTGTTTGGTGCTATTTTTATGGCGACTGATCTTGTTACGACACCAGTTTCACGAAGTGGACGATTTATTTTTGCCATTGGTGCAGGTGTCTTAACTGTAACATTACGAATTGTTGGCGGAATGCCAGAGGGTGTTGCGTGGGCAATTTTAGCAATGAATGCTTTTACACCACTAATTGATCATTTTACAATGGGAAAAATTCGCTTTAATGCAATTTCGACAAAAATGCTCGCTGTCATTGCGACAACAGCAACAGTCGTAGTGGCAATGACGCTTTACCTTGGAACAAGTGCGAAGACAGCTAAAGTTGATGCACAAGCAAAAGAACTTAAACGCCAAGAAATGATTAAAGTGAAAGCTGAAAAACAAGTTCAAGTGTTAAATCAAGTTGCGGATGGAGATACAATAACGTATGAAGTGCAGACGAAAGGCTTTAGTGGGAATTTTATCGTATATGTGACAATAACGACAACAACAAACACGATAGCAAAAGTCGAAGTTTTAGAGCACAAAGAATCAGCAGGGTATGGAAAAGACGTTATTGAATCGGACTTCATGCAAAACTTTAATGAACAGACTATTGATGATGTAAACGTTGATACAGTTTCAGGAGCAACAATTACATCAGATGCAATTATTAAGGCTGTCAATAAAGCAATTAGTACAATTGAAACGGAATAGGAGGACAACAAGATGAAAAAACAAACTAGAATTATGGCAACTGTTATTTTTGCAATTGCGTGTGCTATAGTTGTCCTCATTGGAACAATTACGGCACCATTAGCCCTTGATAAAGAACTGGATGCAAAGAAACAATATTTTCAACTTCTATATCCAGCGGCAAAAGTATTTACGCCAATTAGTGTGAGTGGCAATACGTTAAATGCAGCGTATCTAGCAGAACAAAATGGTGAAAAAGTGGGAATTATTTATGAAGTCGTAGTCAATGGTTACAAAGATGACATTGTTTTTTATGTCGCCATCAATCGAGATGGGACACTGGAAAAACCAGTCTATTCGATCGTAAATGACACACCAGGAATCGGAACGAAAATTGAAACTGATAGTGATTTCTTAGATCAGTATTTAGAAACAAATGTCAGTGATTTTTATTTAGATACAATTAGCTCAGCAACAATCAGTAGCCAAGCAGTTGTTGAAGGAACAGAAAACGCAGTCAAAGCCTTCCAACAAATGCAAACAGTATTTGAATAAGGAGGCGATAAAAATGAAAAATTTAACAATTATTACTGGCGTCGGTATTATCGCCATGAGTATTGTGGCAACATCTGTGATGAATGCCATTTATCTTGCAAGCTTCTTTTTGGTAGCAAGTGCACTGGCACTCGCTATTCAATTCGCAAGTAAAAAGTGGAGTATGGCACCATTTATTAGCTTAACATTACTGGTGAGTAGTGTGAGTGTGCTTCGGCTTGGTTTGAGTGTAATCGAACCAACACTAGCAAACGAACCAATTGTGTTTGCTTTAGCATTTCAACCACTTTTAGTGACAATGGCTG
This sequence comes from Firmicutes bacterium ZOR0006, assembly GCA_000798955.1. Lineage (GTDB taxonomy): Bacteria > Bacillota_I > Bacilli_A > Culicoidibacterales > ZOR0006 > ZOR0006. The sequence goes on from JTLC01000033.1 coordinate 6,981, forward strand.
TCCCAAGTGAGTGGGACTTTCCGTTATTTACATGGATAAAAGCGGTAATGGCAAGTGTAAGTGCACTTGTAATTATTGGATTTATCGTCGAACTGTTATCAACAGGAATGATTTTTGGCTATGAACTGCCAATGGTGGAAGCATCAAGCTTCTTCCAAACACCGGCAGGAATTTTATTTATTAGTGCTTTTGTGATTGCACTGATGCAAGTGCGGAAGCGAGGTGAGGTAGCATGACAATGATTACAGCTTTTTTAGTTACATTTTTGACAGCAAATGTCCCAACACTCACTGGAGTTGGTGTCAGTAACTTTAATCAACCAATTTTACCGTTAAAACACATGAGTATTCGGGGAGCAATTTTAGTTGTACTCACACTTCTAATTACATTGATTAGCCAAGTAAGTCTGCTCCAACCAGTCCTACCATTACTTGCTTTAGTCAGTGTCTATAGTATGAAATTGATAGAGCATAAACTCTTACATACGAAACAAGCAGTAGATACAATTGATGTTATGGTCTATGGAGGAGTATTAACAATTTTTAGTACATATAGTCTGCCACTATCACCAGTAACGCCAACCTTTTATGCAGCAATTCTTGCGGTTGTAGTGACATACTTTGTAACAATTACATTGATTCAACTCTCACAACGACGGTTACGCCTCGCAGTGGTTCCGTCAATGTTTGAACATGTGCCATTATTAGCGATGACATTAGCAATTTTAGCAATGATTTTTACAGGATTTACAGCAATATTTTAAAAAGAAGACCGGATTCACGCGAACAAAGTGGAGCCGGTCTTTTCGATTACTAGGGAGTATGTTAAAATAAGAAGTGTAAAGGATGAGATGAAATGAAACGGTTTATGAGCGGCATAATGATTGCTACAAGTATTATCTTACTAACTGCTTGTCAATCAGCCAAAAGTGAATATGTGAAAATTAGTGACCAATTTTTTGCAATGGATACGTATATTACATATACGATTTATGCACCAGAAACAGAAGTTGAATCAATGCAAGCATTGATGGTAGAAGCTAATGCCTTATTTGAAAGCATTGATGATTTGGCGAATCGTTTTGAAGAAGTAGCTGGTGTGAATAATATTGCAACAGTCAATAAAAAAGCTGGGAAAGAACCAGTTGTTGTTGATGAGAAAGTGATTGAAATGGTTGAGCTAGCAAAACAGACAGAGGAGCAAAGTCAGGGAGCCTTTTCAGTTGTACTCGGGCCAGTGAGTGATGTGTGGCGCTCATATCAAGAAGGAGAACGTACGGGTGTTCCGAGTCAAGACGAGTTAGAACAATTACGACCGCTACTAGATAGTGATCAATTGATAGTTGATACAGCAGAAAATACACTGTATTTAACACAGCCAGATATGATCCTTGATTTAGGTGCAATTGCGAAAGGATATGCAACTGAATATGTTGCTAACTGGCTAGAAGCGCAAGGTGTTGAACATGCGATTGTGAATGCTGGTGGCAATGTGAAAACAATAGGGACACACCCAGTGAATGAAACATTTCGTATCGGCTTACAAGATCCAGATAACTTAAGTTCTGTTTTTGGAAGTGTCCAGATTGGGGCTACGAGTGTCGTGACGAGTGGCGACTACCAACGTTATTTTGAATACGAAGGACAACGGTATCATCATTTGATTGACCCACAAACACTCCAACCAGCACGACTCTATCGAAGTGTTAGTGTAGTGACACCAAATAGTACATTAGCTGATGTCCTTTCAACAACACTCTTTATGATGCCACAGCATGAAGGCGAAACATTTATTCAGCAGTACTATCCAGATGTAGCTGTTTTATGGTATGACTTAGCGGGTAATATCAGTATGAATCCACAGATGGAAGAACTGTTTACTTTAGGTGGTGAGTAACATGTGGTTGAAAGTTTGGCAAACTATGAAGATTGGTGATTTTATCGTTGTTGCGCTAACCTTAGCATTCGTAACGATTTGGGGGATGTCATCATTTTCACAAAGTTCAAAACAACTTGAAGCCCATGTTTTTGTCGAGCAAGCACTCGTGCTCACGATTCCCTTGAGTGAGATTGAAGAAACAACGCAATATGAAGTTGCCGGGGCTAACGGTCCGGTTATAATTGAAGCGCAAAAAAATCAAGTGCGAGTTTTACAAGAACGATCACCAAAGCACTTATGCTCAATTCAGGGATGGGCAAGCCAAACATTTTTACCAATTGTTTGCTTACCGAATAAAACCGTCATTGAAGTCGTGGCGAAAGGTGGTGAAACCGAAAATGAGTTTGACTCAGTCGTCCGATAATAAATTTATAGAATTAGCAAAAATAAGTGAATTTGCTTTATTATTAGCAATGGCATGTGTCATTCAATTTTTTGAAACGCTGGTACCACTACCAATTCCGATACCAGGAGTGAAAATCGGCCTCGCAAACAGTATGACAATTTTAATTCTCTACCGGTATGGTAGGAAACGAACTTGGCAGTTTAGTTTTGCGCGTGTTGTAATCGTGAGTTTAATTACAGGAAGTTTTTTGAGTGTTCCATTTTGGCTGAGTCTATGCGGAGCGATAGTGAGCGTCGGGATGATGACGACTACCTATCGTTTCCGTGCACTCTCGATTATTGGTGTCAGCATGTTAGGTGCAATAGGTCATAGTGTCGGCCAAATTTTCGGTGTTCAAATCTTTCTGCAAATTCCACAGGTCATCATTTATTTACCAGTTTTAATTGTAATTAGTTTAATAACGGGAAGTTTGATTGGATGGCTTTCATTGCAACTGCTACCATTATTAAACACAAAGAAAGTAGGAAATTAGTATGCAAGCACTGTTATCAGTTTTGAATCCACAGCAATACGAAGCGGTCGCAACTACGAATGGGTACGTTCGAGTCATCGCTGGTGCTGGAAGTGGGAAAACACGAGTATTAACACACCGTATTGCGTATATTATCGAACAGGGTTTAGCAAAACCTTGGGAAGTATTAGCGATTACGTTCACCAATAAAGCCGCTCGAGAAATGAAGGAACGAATTACGGATTTGCTTCCTGAAGGTAATGATGTTTGGGCATCTACCTATCATGCAATGTGTGCCCGAATTTTACGGATGCATGCACCTGAAATTGGCTATCCCCAAAATTTTGTTGTCATTGATTCAGATGATCAAAAAGCAGTTTTGAAAAAATTCTATACAGAATTAGCACTTTCGGCAAAAGAGTATAAGCCGGCAAGTGTCTTAGGTTTCATTTCGAACTGCAAAATGGCATTCGTAAATCCGGAAGAAGCATTAAAAACGGCGTATACGCTAGAAGATAAAAACTATGTTGAGTTATATCGAAGATATGATCGTTATTTACAAAAACAACAAGTTTTTGATTTTGATGATTTGATTTTAAAAGCTTTATATTTATTGCAAACAAATGAGACTGTACGCAGTAAATTTCAGAATCGCTTCCGTTATATTCATGTTGATGAGTTTCAGGATACAAATGCTGCTCAATATGAATTGGTCAAAATTTTAGGTCAACAATGGCAAAATATTTGTATTGTTGGTGATCCTGATCAAGCAATATATAGTTGGCGTGGAGCAAATGATCGCCTCATTTTAGAATTTGATCGTGATTTTCCAGAGACAAAAACAATCGTCTTAAATCAAAATTATCGTTCAACAGCAAATATTCTTGGTGTCGCAAACTCGTTGATTGCCAATAACCCCAATCGATTACCTAAGGATTTACAAACACAAAATGATGAGGGTTTTAAAACCCAGTATCACGAAGCGATGAGTGAAGAAGCAGAAGCACGTTATGTGTGTGAACAGATTATTCAATTAACAAATAATGGTGTCGCGAATAATGAAATTGCTATTCTGTATCGAGCGAATTATTTGTCACGGCTTATGGAGATGAACTTGATGAACCGGGGTATCGCCTACCAAGTATACGGTGGACAAAATTTCTATGCTCGGAAAGAAATTAAGGATGCACTCGCCTATTTACGTCTAATTAACAACACTCATGATGATATTGCCTTTGAACGTGTGATCAATGAGCCAAAGCGTGGTATTGGTCCAGCAAGTATTGCGAAATTGCAAATTCATGCGAATCAATATCAAATTTCACTCATGGATACGCTTCATGAAATTGAAGCAACGGGATTAGCTGGAAAAGCTAAAAAAGCACTAATTGAATTTTATACTCAAATTACAGATTTAGCACAAGAGCAAGGTCGTTTCACATTAGATGAATTATTATGGGAAGTATTGGAGCGAACTGGTTACTTAGAAGCATTGCGTGAAGATGATGAAGAGCAAGCGCGAGTTGAGAACTTAGGTGAGCTTCGAAAAAGTATGCGCCACTTCATGGAGCAGTCTGACGATGAAGTGACACTTGACTATTATTTACAAGAAATTGCACTCTATACGGATCAAGATACGCAAAATGATACGACAGCGAAAGTCACACTTATGACTGTGCATGCAGCTAAAGGATTAGAATTTCCATATGTTTTTGTCATTGGTTTAAACGAACGAATCTTTCCTTCACAGCGAGCGATTGAAGAAGATCCGCGTAATCTTGAAGAAGAGCGACGGTTAGCATATGTGGCGTTTACACGTGCACAGAAACGACTCTACTTAACAAGTGCACAGGGACGGGACTTCATCACGAATATGATGAAAACTCCATCGCGGTTTATTCGTGAAATTGATGAAGAACTACTTGAAGGACAAAAAAAATTATCAAATTATCAAAAAAATATAACAAAACAATTTGATAATTCTAATAAAAGTGCTACAATGGTAAACACAATCAAAGAAGTGGTCAAGGGGGACTTAGTCATCCACCGCAAGTTTGGTGAAGGTACTGTCTTATCAGTAGAAGGACAGATGGCAAATATTGCCTTTTCACCAGCTTATGGTGTGAAAAAGTTACTCATTACCCATCCAGCATTGAGCAAAAAAAATTGATAGGAGGCTATTATGATGGCAAACAAACGCGTATTAGTAATTGAAGATGAAACAAACTTAGCAAGATTTATCGAACTCGAGTTGAAGTTCCAAGATTTTGATGTAGATAAAGCAATCAATGGTGAAGAAGGACTCGAAAAATCTTTAGAAAATGAATATGACTTAATTTTACTTGACTGGATGTTACCAGGAATGCAAGGAATTGATATTTTACGTGAATTACGTAAAACGTCAGTAACACCAGTAATTATGATGACAGCGAAAGAAGGCGTTGAAAACGAAATTGAAGGGTTAGATACTGGAGCAGATGCATACATTACGAAACCATTCGAAATTGATCAATTACTTGCCCATGTTCGTGCAGTATTACGTCGTACAGAAAAAGAAGATGAAGCAGCTGATGGTATTATTCATTATCAAGACATTACAATTTATACAAACCGATATGAAGTATTCGTCGGTGAAGAAAAAGTTGAATTGACGAAAAAAGAATATGATTTATTATTACTCTTTATTCGCAATAAAGGTGTTGCACTTGATCGTCGTCGTATCCTTTCTGAAGTATGGGGATATGAATACTATGGTGAAACAAATGTCGTCGATGTATACGTTCGTTATTTACGTTCAAAATTAAACCGCGATTATATTAAAACAGTTCGTGGTGTTGGTTATTATATCGAATAAGCTAAAAAAGTAGGCTGAGAAAAATCTCAGCTGCTTTTTTTATTTGCTCATCCTTCGAAAAAAGTCAGTTTTTCCATGTGGAAAAGATAAAATTGTGATACTCAATAGCAGAGTGATATGCTAGAATAAAAAAAGATATGTTTTTTTAGGGAGGTAAGGTATGTTTCGTAAACTCCAAACATCATTAGAGTGGAAGTATTTAATCTGGAATCTTGTGAAACAGTTAGCGATGGCAATTATTTTGCTTTTTGCTACAGTTGTCGTTATCTTCTTTGTCACATACTATCAAGAAATTCAGTTAATCAATAACCGTTTGAATAGTATTGAAACAAGCGTTGTCCAATATTATGTGACGCAGTCACCAACATATTTTAATGAAATTGACTCAGCGATTCGTCCAGGTGAAAAAATTCGCATTATTAGAAGTGACACCCAACAAGAAATTTATTATCGCTCATATTTATATGGGAATGATAGTGAAGCCATTCAAAATGGGCGGATTGTCACGATTGATAAATCAGAATTGGGCAATTTTCAGTATAATTCACTCGATACATTAAAGTTGTTTAGCTACACAGTCACGAAGCAATCACCAACAATTTTATCAGTGAAAGGTATGTTAGAAACACCACAAGGAACAGGCTTTGAAATTGAATTGAATGTCAATATTTCTCGAACAGTCGGACAACAAGTTGATTTAATTGCGTCAGTCTTGTTTAGTATTTTGCTTGTCTTTACATTCTTTTCGTTTTTATTGGATACGTATATGTTCCGCCAGTTATCGAAGCCAATTTTCAAAATGTCGAAGACAATGAATACGATGACGAGAACAAATGACTATACTGTACGAATTCCACGACGTTATAATAATGATGAAATCGATCAATTAGCAGAATCCTTTAACGTATTAATGGATAAAGTTGCCAAAAATGCAAATTTACAAAAACAATTTTTGGCTGATGTGAGTCATGAGTTGAAAACACCAATTGCAATTCTACAAGGTTACGTTGAAATTATGGAGCGTCATCAAAACCAACTAGACGAGTCATTTATGGAAGAGTATTTTGATGTGAGCAAGGGTGAATTAAAGCGAATGCGAAATATGGTGCAAGAACTTTTAAATATCTCACGATTAGAGTTCGAAGATGTGAAAAATGCACCTGAATTTGATGTTACTGAAAGTTTCCAACAAGTAGTTCGGAGTTTTCAACTAGTGCGTGACGACGTTGAAATTGTTGTACTTGCTGAAGACCAAGCAGTCTATCGAATTATACCGGATCACTTTGAACGTTTATTAAAAATCTTTATTGATAATGCGATTAAATATTCGCCGGATACGAAAAAAGTTGAAGTAGCACTACGGAAAACCAATGATCAGTTAATTGTTTCAATTCGTGATCACGGTGTCGGAATTAGTGAAGAAGATCTGCCAAACATCTTTGAACGTTTTTATCGCGTTGATAAGGCGCGAACGAGTTCCGGAAGTTTCGGGCTAGGTTTAGCGATTGCTAAAAATATTATTGCTAAATATCGTGCAACTATCGATGTGATGAGTGAAATTGGTAAAGGAACAACATTTACTATTTATTTCCCATTACCAAAAACACAACAAAAACCACCAGTGAAAACAAAAAAATAAACGAATGACTGCCCAGAAGCAAATTTGAAAACGCACTTGAATATTTCAAGAGCGTTTTCTTATTAACTAGAGTTATGCTATAATAGGGAAGCATGATTTCAAAATGAAGGTGAAAAAATGAATGAAACACAGCGGCAAATACAAGAATTAACAACTAATTTAAAAAAATATAATCAAGAATATTATGAACTAGATCAACCAACTATTTCTGACAGTGAATATGATGACTTACTGCGGCAATTAATTGAATTAGAGCAGCAATACCCTGAGTATATGCTAAGTGATTCACCAACACGCTTTGTTGGTGGCAAACGTTCACAAAAATTTGAAAAAGTGACACACCAATATCCGATGCAAAGCTTAAGTAATGCCTTTTCTTTCGCTGAACTCGAAGAATTTGAGCAGCGAATTTTAAGTGCCGTACAGCTAACAAGTATTGAATATATTTGTGAATTAAAGATTGATGGTTTAGCAATGGCAGCCCATTATGATGCACACGGACAGCTACAACTAGGAGCAACAAGAGGAGATGGTGTCACGGGTGAAAATGTCACGCAAAACTTAAAAGCGTTACCGCATTTTCCGAAACAACTTCCACTTAGTCAACCACTTGAGGTGAGAGGTGAAGTGTATTTGGCAAAATCACAATTTCATCGCATTAATCATGAGCGAATGGTAGCAGGCGAAGCAACTTTTGCGAATCCAAGAAATGCAGCAGCTGGATCAATGCGACAACTCGATGCATCAATTGTCCAAAAGCGGCAGTTAGAGATGTTCGTTTATGGGGCACCGCAACCAATGTACCAACAGTTTACAACAGATCAAAAACATGCAACATTACTCACGGTGTTTAAGGATTTGGGGCTCCCAGTTAATCCACATACACAAGTTTGTCAAAACCTTCAAGAAGTTTGGCAATTCATTGAAAAGTGGAGCTTTGAACGTGCGTTGCTTGATTATGAAATCGACGGTATTGTTATTAAAGTGAATGATACTGCATTGTATGAGCAAATTGGGACAACAGCAAAAGCACCGAAGTGGGCAATTGCCTATAAGTTTCCCGCAGAGCAAGTTGAAACAATATTAGAAGATATTATTTTTACAGTTGGTCGAACAGGACAGGTGACACCAAATGCAGTCCTCACGCCTGTTCAAGTTGCTGGAACAACTGTCCAACGAGCAACGCTCCACAACGAAGATTATATTCGTGAGCGAGATATTCGCATTGGTGATACGGTTGTCATCCAAAAGGCTGGGGAGATTATTCCTGAAGTTGTCAAAGTTGTAAGTGATAAAAGACCTGAAAATACAGTGGCATTTAGTATGGTAGCAACTTGTCCGAGTTGTCAGTCACAATTAATGCGCCAAGCAGATGAAGCAGCATACTATTGTCAAAATCCACAGTGCCAATCGAAAATAATTGAAAATCTCATTCATTTCGCCTCGAGAACAGCAATGAATATTGATGGCTTAGGCGAAAAGATTGTTGAACAGTTATATACGGAACAATTAATTACAACAATTCCGGATATCTATCGATTAGAGCATGAAATTATTACCTCATTAGAACGCTTAGGTGATAAATCAGCACAAAATTTATTGACGGCAATTGAAAATTCTAAAAGTAATTCATTAGAAAAATTACTCTTTGGTTTAGGTATTCGCTTTGTTGGTGCGAAAGTTGCAACTGTGTTAGCAAAACATTTTCAAACAATGGAGCAACTTGCACAGGCCACGATTGAAGAATTGGAAACAATTGATGAAATTGGTAACCGGATTGCGACTTCAGTGGTAACTTGGTTTGCAAATGACGATAATCAAAAGTTGATACAACAGTTAACAGATTTAGAGGTCAATATGACGTATACGAATCACGTTGAAGTTGTTGGAGAAACACAGTTCCGCGAGAAAACAGTGGTTTTAACGGGAACGTTGAGCAAATTAAAACGGACACAAGCGAAACAGTTATTAGAACAACTAGGTGCAAAAGTAACGGGTAGTGTCAGCAAAAAAACAGACTATGTTATTGCTGGTAGTGAGGCTGGAAGCAAGTTAAAAAAAGCCCAAGAATTACAAATCCCGATTTTAACTGAAGATGATTTAATTGCTATTTTAAAGGAGGTTGGTCTATTTGAAACTGAATAAGTGGACGAAAATGATAATAATGACGGTGTTCAGTAGTGCGATTTTCCTGACTGCTTGTAGCCAAGGCACAACAGGTGAAACAACAGAAGAACCAACGGAACAAGTAGTTGTTTCGAAAACCAATACTAATGGATATTATCGAGTTGCTTTAACAAGTGTCGATGGTAAAACACAATTCACCCCAAGTCCTTCGCGCGGGCTGTTAACACGTTACTTAACAAGTCGTCAAGATATTGAGGCAGTTGAAAAAGGATTAACAAGACTTTCAATGAAGCCGTTTAATCCAGATACACATTATTTTCAAGATGGGACAAACTTAGAGTATGACACACTTGTTAGCTGGTTAACACCACAATTAACGGCAGCGGAGCTTGCCAAAGCAAAAGAAAACAATCCAGATTACATTGATTTGGGCTTAAATCCCTCAAAAGATGTTAAAATTAAAACTGAAGAAGGCGTTGAAATTGTTCCTGAATATTTAGGGCATATCTTAGAGCAAACCTATGTAACAGTTTCAAATGATGGGAACGCAACGCTAGCAGGGATTTCAATTGGGCTTTCGATGACAGGGTGTCAATATTACACCAGTCCTGAAGGGTATGATCGTTATCATTGTTATGACAATCAAACTTTAACCCAAGAAGCAACGAAAGCAGCAGATGTCATTGCGAAATATTTACGCCAAGATAAAGGGTTAGCAAATATTCCTATTTTATTTGGTGTATATAAGCAAGCAGCAGCTAATTCAAGTGTTCCGGGACAATATATTGCCGGAACTGTTCTGAATGCCGGAGTTACGACGGTAAGTAACTGGGAAGCAGTTGATCAGCAAACGCTATTATTACCATCAGCAGCCGCGACAACGAACATTCCTGAGATTGCCAATACTTTCACTGGTTTTCAAACACAAGTAGCTAGCTATTTCCCAGGCAATGTAGGTGTTGTTGGCTATGCGACTGTTTGGGAAAAACAACTCGAACAACTCTATATTGAAGTGAATGTTAGTTCGCGTTCATATATGGAAATTGTGGGATTAACCCAATTTATGGAAGCAATGGTCAATGAACGCTATTCGTTTAATACCAACTTGGAAATCGTAGTAAAAGATGGCCAAGCAACAAAAGCAGTAATTGAAAAGGCATATGATGAAGTGGCAATAGTCAACATCATTAATGGATAAGGAGTAGGCTTATGTTAGAGACAAAAGATATTTTAAAAATTGGGGATCTTGCTAAAATTGAATTAGATCAACAAGATATGGAAAAAGTAACAGCAAAAATTAATGAAATTTTACACTTAGTTGATACTATTCAAGAGTTAGATCTTGATCACGTTGAACCGATGATTCACCCGAATCCATTGCAAAATGTTTTCCGTGATGATCAACCACAAGCAGCAGCTGAGTTGCAGCCGTTATTGGCCAATGTACCAGAAGTTCAAGATGAACAAATCAAAGTACCAACTGTGTTAAAAGCATAAACAACGAAATGAGGAGGAATGAGAATGTTAGATCGTTCAATTCGCGAATTGCACCAAGCAATCAAAAATCAGGAAGTAACACCATCACAATTAGTCAATGAAAGTTATGAGAAAATTTCTCAACATGATAAAGTATTAAATAGTTTTGTGACTTTAAATGAAGAACGGGCGCATGCACAAGCTAAATCGTTAGATGAGCAACCTGCAAAACACGTTTTACACGGAATTCCAGTTGGAATTAAAGACAATATCATTACCAAGGATTTACGAACAACTTGTGGTTCAAAAATGCTCGCTGACTTTAATCCAGTTTATAATGCTACGGTTATTGAAAAGTTAGTTGCAGCTGGAGCTGTTCCGGTTGGAAAGCTCAATATGGATGAGTTTGCAATGGGATCGTCAAACGAGACATCATATTTTGGTGTTGTTCGTAATCCGTGGAATACAGATTATGTTCCAGGTGGTTCAAGTGGAGGTTCAGCAGCGGCGGTTGCAGCAGGTCTTGTTCCAGTAGCACTTGGAAGTGATACTGGAGGTTCAGTTCGTCAACCAGCAGCACTGACAGGGATTGTTGGGATGAAACCGACATATGGTCGAATTTCACGATATGGACTAGTTGCTTTTGCTTCAAGTTTTGATCAAATCGGAATTTTCTCACGTACAATTGAAGATAATGCGCTTGTATTAGAAGCAATTGCAGGTCTTGATCCGATGGATAATACGTCTTCACCATTGCCGGTTGAAGATTATACGGCAAAAATCAAAAAACCAGTATCAGGAATGCGTGTTGGGGTTCCAGCGGAATATATGTCAGATATTGTGACTCCAGAAGTTCGGGCTGCTGTTGAACAAGCAATTGAAATCTATCGTTCTTTAGGTGTTACAGTTGAAGAAGTACACATGCCACACTTGAAATATGTTGTGCCAGCATACTATATCATTGCACCAAGTGAAGCAAGCTCAAATCTTTCACGTTTTGATGGAATGCGTTTTGGACATCGCTCGAGCGAAGCAACAGATATTGAATCAATTTTCCGCAAGTCGCGTGCCGAAGGTTTTGGAGATGAAGTGAAACGCCGCATCTTAATCGGAACTTATTGCTTAAGTGCAGGACATTTTGATTCATACTACATGAAAGCATTAAAATTACGAACTGTTGTCAAAGAAGATTTTGATGCGATTTTCAAAGAATTTGATGCGATTATCGGCCCAACAACAACAGCACCAGCGTTTAAAATCGGTGAAAATAAAGAAAAAACAATTGATATGTATATGAATGACATCTTAACAATTCCAGCTAATCTTGTTGGACTACCAGCTATGAGTATCCCAGCGGGATTCAGCTCAGATGGATTACCAATTGGACTCCAATTAACAGGAAAACATTTTGATGAGGCAACATTGTATCAATTAGGACATGCTTTTGAGCAAGTAACTGATTACCATACAAAACGTCCAACACTATAAGCAGGGGGAACTATTATGAATTTTGAAACTATTATTGGAATTGAAGTCCATGCGGAAATTAAATCAAATGCAAAAATTTATTCGCCAGCTCCTCATGCGTACGGAGAAGCACCAAATACGATGACACACGTCATTGACTGGGGATATCCAGGGGTCTTGCCGACATTAAATAAGCAAGTGGTTGAACAAGCTTTGCGAGCAGCATTAGCATTAAACTGTGAAATTACTCATGAAATGAGTTTTGATCGTAAAAACTATTTTTATCCTGACAATCCCAAAGGGTACCAAATTACCCAAGACCGGACGCCGATTGGACGCAACGGATATATTGAGATTGAAGTGAATGGTGTGAAAAAACGCATTGGTGTGACGCGCGTTCACATTGAAGAAGATGCTGGAAAATCAACGCATTATGATGGCTATTCACTTGTTGATTTAAACCGTCAAGGAGCACCATTAATTGAAATTGTTTCGGAACCGGAAATTCATACAGCTGAAGAAGCGGCAGCGTATATTGAACAATTACGTGCGATTTTACTTTATACTGACGTATCAGATGTCAAAATGGAAGAAGGATCAATGCGTTGTGATGCCAACGTTTCGATTCGTCCAATTGGTCAAGAAGCGTTTGGAACGAAATCAGAATTGAAAAACTTGAACTCAATTTCTAATATCCAAAAAGGGATTGAATTCGAAATCACGCGACAAACAAAGTCATTATTAGCAGGTGAGGTGCTTCGTCAAGAAACACGTCGTTTTGATGAAGCAGCACGACAAACAGTTGTGATGCGTGTGAAAGAGGGGGCGAGCGATTATCGCTACTACCCTGAAGCAGATTTATCAACGCTCTATATTGATCATGAATGGATTAGTCGTGCAAAAGCATCATTACCAGAATTGCCACAGCAACGTCGTCTTCGCTATGAAAATGCAATGGAATTAACGGCATATGATGCCCAAGTTTTAACGCTTTCGAAAGAAACGTCAGACTTCTTTGATGCAACAGTTGCTGCTGGAGCGAATCCAAAACAAGCAGCAAACTGGATGATGGGTGAGGTACAGGCGTACTTGAACAAGAATCAGCTTGTTTTAGCACAAACACCACTAACACCACAAACATTGGCAGAAATGATTAACCTGATTGAAGATGGAACAATTTCATCAAAGATGGCGAAAAAAGTTTTTATGCATTTAATTGAAAAAGGTGGAAGCGCCGATGCAGCAGTTGACAAATTAGGCCTAAAACAAATTTCGGATACAGGTTTAATTACGGATATTGTGACAGCAGTGCTTGATGCCAACCCACAATCCATTGAAGACTTCAAAAATGGGAAAGATCGTGCGATTGGCTTCCTTGTCGGACAAATTATGAAACAAACAAAGGGACAAGCAAATCCACAAGTTGTGAATCAAATTTTGATGGCTGAAATCAGTAAGCGATAAAGAAAAACGGACAGTTCTGTCCGTTTTTTTGTTCTTAATAGGTTTTTTTGAGAAATTTTGCTATAATAGATAAGTCAAAACAATATCAGATGAGGTGACAGAGATGGCTGAACAAACAACGCCAACGCGTCAACAAACGCGTCAAACCGCAAATAAACGTAGTCAGAAAAAAACGAATAAACCAGTCCGAAAACCATGGAAAGTGTGGGGATTTCGAATCTATATGCTAATCTGTTTTGCAGTAGCGATTGGGTTAGGGTATGTTGCTCTACAATTTTGGATCCCTGAAAATGTGGAAACGTATGTCCAAAGATTAGACCAACGACCATTATTAGAAACAACGATCGTTGAAGCAGCGAATACACAGCTTGCTACATTAGGAGCAGTGGCCGTTGAGCAACGCGGACCGGTAATGTATTTTACAATCGAAGTTAGTCCTGAAACGGATCAGCAGACAGCAAAAGATTTAGCTTGGCAATCAGTCCAAACATTTGTGCAAAGTGTTGCAGGTAACACGAGCGACGAACAACCACTAGGGGATTTCTTTACAAAGTATGAGGCGCAAATTGTGATTCAACAAACCGGTGCAACTACGGGAGAAGAAACACTGTATAAAGACCCAAATAATGAAGAGGGAGATGTACTCTTTCCACTATTTGGTGTAGTGAATGATGTGAATTCACAAACAATTAAGTGGACAAATAATAATTAATGTGTGAACCTAGTAACGCAAGCAGAGAGACAACCTAAGTACAACACGATAAGTTTGTACTTAGGTTTTCTTTTGGCAAGATATAGATAGAGGAGCTTGAAAAATGAAATCAAATAAATTAACACCACCAGTCAAAAGAAATGACTATTATGAGACAACATGTGTAGCGATTTCCCATGAAGGTATCGGGATTTGTAAAATTGATAATTATCCGATTTTTGTCCCAGGATTATTACCGGGTGAACAAGCACAGATAAAGGTCATTAAAGTCAAAGGACGAATGGCCTTTGGACGTCTAATTGAAATTTACGAACAAAGTCCACAACGAGTTGAGCCACCATGTCCAATTTATCAACAGTGTGGTGGTTGCCAAGTCCAGCATGTATCACAACTTGGACAAAAACAAATGAAGCAAGAACGTGTGCAACAGGCATTCGAACGTATTGGTGGTTTTGAAAATCTAGCCGTTCACGGTGTTCAAGCAATGGATGAGCCCTGGTATTATCGAAATAAAGCTCAAGTCCCACTTGGAAAAGATGAAAATGGGAAAATTGTAGCGGGGTTCTATCGTCGTCATACACATGAAATTATTCCAATGACGAATTGTTTGATTCAAAACCAAGCGAATAATACCTTGTTAACTCGCGTTGTTGAATTGTTAAATGATTACAATTGCTCAATTTACGATGAAACAGCACATACTGGCAATATTCGGCACTTATTAGTCCGCCATGGCTATCATACAAATGAGCAAATGCTTGTCTTTATCACTCGTGAAGCAAAGATGCGCCACATTGAACAAATCAGTGAAAAACTTCAAGCTGAATTCCCACAACTTGTAAGTGTGATGCATAATGTCAATCCGAATAAAACGAATGTCATTCTTGGTCAAGAAACAAAATTAGTGGCAGGACGTGCATATATCGAAGATTATATTGGTGATGTGAAGTTTAATATTTCAGCCCAATCATTTTTCCAAGTCAATCCAGTGCAAATGGAAGTGCTCTATCAACAAGCAGCAGATTTAGCAGGATTGACTGGTCAAGAGACAGTGCTCGATGTTTACTGCGGAATTGGGACAATTGGCTTGTTTTTAGCGAAACAAGTGAAACATGTTTATGGTGTGGAGATAGTTCCTCAAGCGATAAAAGATGCGAAAGCGAATGCAATTCGTAATAATATTACGAACGCAACATTTGTCTGTGAAGATGCGAGTACAATGATGCACCAATGGCATGAATCAGGGATGCAAGCCGATGTTGTCGTCCTCGATCCACCGCGCAAAGGCTGTGACGAGCAGTTGCTGCAAAGCTTAGTTGAATTAGCTCCTGAGAAAATTGTCTACATTGCCTGTGATGTAGCAACTCAAGCCCGTGATGCAAAATATTTAGTAGCCAATGGGTATACACTGCAAGAAGTCTATCCTGTCGATATGTTTGGACAAACATACCACGTTGAGACGGTAGTATTGATGTCAAGGGTAGATAAGTAAGGGTGTAATAAGATAAGTAAATAAAGGGATTTCCGTGGTTTGAGGTCTGGTTTTAAGCCAGAAGGATAATCGCGGATTTTTGCTTTGAGGGAAGTTATCCAAGATTGGTGAAATTAAAGGTTCTTTGTCAATTTAGTGGGCGGAAGAAGTTCGCATAATCATCAACTTCTCAGTACGTGCTAAGTTTTGAAATCCAAAGGCTT
>JTLC01000034.1 GCA_000798955.1 Firmicutes bacterium ZOR0006
AAGCCTTTGGATTTCAAAACTTAGCACGTACTGAGAAGTTGATGATTATGCGAACTTCTTCCGCCCACTAAATTGACAAAGAACCTGAAAAATAAGAAAGGATTGACAGGTAGCTGAGATGCCGCCCGTCAATCCTTTTGTTTTTTTGAACACCGAAACCGGAAGCGTGTTACAAAAACTAAGCGCTGACGGTGGTGCTACTTCAAAGAAAATTAATTTCCAGTTAGCTGATAAGTAAATTAAGGATAGCATCAAGATGATATGAAAAATTAGCCCGCTAAAATAGCAATCTGAGATTGCGTGATTTTGGTGGGTGTTTTTTCGAGTCTTGGAGCACAAAGCGTGTTACGAAAGCTGAATAAGAGTATTAACAGCCATAATCCAAAAGTCCATGTTATAGAACGTGGGCTTTTTTGTGATTTACTGACATTTCCGCTAGGCTTTCTGCTACAATAAAGAAAGTATAAGAAAAGGGGAAATGACAAATGACAAATTTAGATTTTATCTATAAACGGAAAAGTATCCGACAATTTCAAGATCAACCGGTACCAAAAGCTGATATTTTAGAAATGCTTAAAGCAGCAACATATGCACCATCGCCAAAGCATCAACAAAATTGGCACTTTGTTGTGCTACAAGATCGAGAAAAGATTCAAGAGCTCGCAGAAATTGTGTATGATAGTCATGAAGCCATTGGCCGGCTAGCGAAGAATGAAAAAGATTTCAAACGTCATATGAGCGTGATTAACTACTATACGTGCTTTAAAGATGCGCCAGTGGTCGTCCTTGTGTATGGTTGCGAGTATAATATGATTGAATATAAAATCATGAAGGAAAACGATGCGCCACAAGCAGTGCTTGAGATGTTACAGTCAGCACAATCAGGTGCACAAGCAATTGGTGCCGCAGTTGAGAATTTCTTGTTAGCAGCGACGGCAATGGGATATGGAACCTGCTATATGACAGGACCGACACATGCAAAGTTGGCAATTGAAGCAGCTATCGATTTTGAAAAACCAGGATACGAACTCATGTCGATGATTTCGCTTGGAGTTGCCGCTGAAAACACACCAGCACAACCACCACGGAAGCCACTTGAAGAAGTCGTGACATTTATTGATTGAGGGGAAACAAGTGTGTGAATTGATAGCTTGATGCTGTTTAGTTGTGATATAATCAGATTGTACATAAATCTAACCGTTTCGGAATTTAAATTATATATTTTATTTTATTTTTGAAATGAAGACAGATGAATCTTACCAATATGGAATTAGGAGTGGAGCTCCTTTTTTTTACTAGTTAAAAATTCCCATATATATTTTATTTTATTTATTCGTTGACTGTAGGCTCACTTGGGAGTATTATTAAGTCAACGAGTTACATTTCATTCGATAAGAATAAAAAATGTAGTGAGGGTTGAATCTTTATTTTGTTTTTTAATTTTATTAAAATTCACTTGTTTTTATTTTTTGAGAAAGGTATAGTTGAAGAAGAGACTATGAGGAGGGAAAATTATGAGAATCGCTTGCAAAATTTTATGTCCTAGCCAGCAATTACCGTTAGATATTCGACGAACATGTTTACATTTGATAAAACAGGCATTGTCTGAATATGACCAAGAATTATTTTCACAGTTGTACGATCAAGGGAGTAATCGTAAAGGTTTTACATTTTCAACTGGATTAGGAAAAGGGGTTTGCTTTACAAAAGAATATATTCAATTACAACGTGATTTTTTTGAATTAACAATTAGTAGCGGAAATCTTGAATTGATGATTCATATGATTAACGCATTGCAAAGTCAAAATGGAAATAAGATTGAAACGAACAGTGGAATAGTTGAAATTGGGAAAGTTCGCATATTGCCAGATATGCAGGAACATATGGCATCGAGAGCGACATACCGCATTTTATCACCTATTCTTGTTCGTCAACACAATCAAGAAACCAAAAAAGATTTTTATTTATCAACTAAGCATGAACACTGGCAAGAGCAATTGTATCTTAATTTGGCAAATACATTACAAATAGAAACGCCAATTCTAAAACAACTAGTACGATTTCATGTGGAGGATACGAAACGTACAGTCGTTAAATTCTATCATCAGTATTTTGAAGCGACAATTGGTAAAATTACAATTGAAGCACCAGTTGAATTTCAAAAATTCTTTTACGAATATGGACTTGGTTCAAAAACATCAAGTGGTTTTGGGATGCTGACGATTGATGAAAGTGGGCGGAATAATGGGTAATTATATTTGGTACAGAAGTGGAGAAATTGTTCGTGATATCGGAATGATTTATTTCTATGAATTACTTGAAGCATATCAACAACAGCAACAACAGGAAATAAATATAGAAATGAATGCAAACCATTTGCGAATTAGTGGTGAAGTGGATACAGAAGCTTTTAATCAGTTTTTCCATAATTATGTGATGTTTGAAATGTTTAAAATTGATTTGGTTGTTGCTCTGAAGAATAAGAAAATTCAAGACGATGTTTTAGTGGCAGTTCAATTACAAACGACATATGAAGATTTGAAAACGTATTGTTTACAAGCAGATGTTCAAGTTCGAAAAGTTTATGAAGCGGAAAGTAAGAAGGATCAATACTTACCGTATCTCAGAAACTCAGGTAAATTTGGTGCGAATTCTGGTGGTGTAGGGAATTTTAAAAAGAATTTAAAAGAGTTAATTAGACTTGTCTTTTCAGCAAACCAATGTCTAGACAATCAAGAAGAACATTGGCAAGAAGTATATGAGCATTATCAGATAGCTGATGAAAATGCTGAAATTACATCATTTTGCTCAGTTTGTCACTATGAACCTGTTTCGATGTACGATATTACGCACAAATATAAGCAAGAAATTGTTGAAACATTGAAACCAAATACGAGAATTGTTCGTAAAACATCGAAATATTTGTATTCGTTTTTGGGAAGTGAAGGGAATACATACAAAAATTACGGTCAAGTACAGAGTGATGTGTGCTTTACGTGTGAATTTTTCAATTTGTTATTCTTGTGCTTTGTTAAGATTAGTAAACCGTCATCAGTAATTTTGGCAGATACACTAAAAGAAACAAAACTTTTAAATTATCGCTATGGTATTAAGAGCACAGAATATACAAAAGAATCATTTTTGTTGAAAATTATCGAACAAAGTCGAGGACGTGCACGAGTTTTTTCAATTGAAACGGATGCAAATAAGGGTGTAATTTTACGACTGCAAAATGTTGTGGAAAGTAAGAAAATTATTCAACAATTGCGAATGACAGCTCTAGTTGATAACTATCATTTCACAGTTGCTACGAGTGAACAACGCAAATTTTTGAAGGATGCAATTTTTAATGGTAATCAACATGGTGTCAAACAAACATTGTTGGCAAATATCATTCAACAAAAAGAAGTTGAATTAACCCAAAATTTACAAACATACCGTTCATATATCATTTGCTTATTGGAGGAAAGAGACGTGGAAAAAACACCGAAACATGGGTACTACTACCGAAAATTAGGACAAGAAATACATGCGAAAAATAGTAATCAGCAGACAACGGCATATAAGCTTATTCAATTGTTAAAAGCCGAAAATCGGACAGAACTTGCTACATTGATGATGCATGTTGTAGTTGGAACAGGCAAAGCACTACCATATAACTTTGCGAATGATGTACTTAACAGTACAGAGCTTGAATTACACTACTACATTTCAGAATTTATCACAGGATTGTTAGGAACAAAGGGAGGAACAGACTATGAAACAAATTAAAGCAATCACACTCACGGTATTAACAGAATCACCGATTTTCTTATCGAATGATCAAGGATTTGGAAACTATACACCAGGGAAGAAAGCATTCTACAAAGATGGAAAACATGCAATTACATCAGTAGCGACATTTACATATGAATTACGTCGGCTATTAAAAGAAGAGTTTGGTTGGCAATTAAATGACATCGTTACAAAAGCGAAAAATATGTACTTAGCAGATGTAAATGATACGTCAGGACAAAAAATGGAAGCCGATATCTTTGGTTTCTTAATTCCTGATAAGCAAATCAGTAAAACATCGCCATTGCGAGTAATTCCATTTACATCAATCCACCCGTTCCAAAATGATACACAGTTAATTACGAATAAAGGATTTTTCAATTTAGATTTTGAACGTAATTATCGTGATGAAAAGGGAAAAGTTTTAGAAATTGATGCAATTCCACAAACCCAAGCGTTAGCAAATGAAGAAGTTTTTGGAGATTACTATACATATACACTGACAATTGAATTGAATCGAGTAGGTGTTATCGAAACTGATGGAGAGAAATATTTAATGCCATCACAACGAACATTTTTTGCGAAAGAAAGTCGTTTGAAAGCAGTGCAAGATATTTTACAAGCATTGACAATTTTAACTCGTGATATTAAGCATCAAAAAGTACTCTTAAAACCACTTGCGGTCTATGGTGGTGCATTTGCGAGCGCTGTGCCGTACTTTTGGAATGATTTTCATTTCAAGAATGGTGAACTCGAGATTGAACGAGCAGTACAAACCCAAAAAGATTACCAACTTGAAGGTGCAATTTTGAGCGTTGATTCACGAATTTCAACAACAACGCGTGAAGGTTTAACGGCAGAAACACCAGTAGCAGCAATGATACAACTTGCTAATCGTTTATCAATTGGTGATGATGATTTATGGTATGTAAGTGAGTAGGTGGTACAATGAAAACACAATTTTTGAGAATTCCATTGTACCAACCATATGCACATTATCGGGAATCAAAAGTCTGCCAAGATGATTATATTGCGAGCTTACCATTACCGACACCAGCAACAGTTGCAGGAATGCTTGCATATGTTGCAGATGAAAAATTTAGTGAAACATTGAAAATTAGTGTCTTGGGCGCTTATCAAACTCGTGATATCCAGTTTATTCGTGGACAAAATGGTGATTTTCATAAACAGTACCAAACGTTTTTGAAAAACAATGCCAAGGTTGAAGCAATGACACCAACTGACGAATATCCGTTGTATCATCATTTTAAAACTCAGGTTGTTAAAAATCGGATTATGAATTTTGAGGTACTTCAACATGTTGCGTGTGTGATTTATGTGCAAGCAGACCCCCAAACATTATCGATGCTTGAAAAAGCTTTAAATGAACCGCAACGTTATTTGACACTTGGTCGAAAAGAAGATTTTGCCTTGATCGGGACATATGAAAATGATCAATTTAACCCCGGAAAAGCTGAAGTTGTCGATGTTGAGATGTTTTCAAACGTTTCGATTGAAACTGCAATTAGCGAGCAACTATGTGTAAAAAATACATATGTACCTAAAAGCGAAGAGTCACTTTTATCAGGTGTATTATATCGTTTGCCATATAGTTATCGTGATTTAACAGCCCAACGAAAAGACCGAAAATACAAGTATCAGTGGTCTGTATATGTGCGAGATGGCTATTATCCAAGTGGTCAAGTTTATCGTTATCAAACAGAGTGCTTTCAGTTGATTGGAGATGAATAATATGCAAAGAATTTTAGCGAAATCCGAGAAACATTCAGCAAATAATCAAGCTGAATCTTTAGTTGAACATACGCAACGAGCACTTGATGTTTTTCAAGAAATAAAAAAACTAATTATGTTTGATCCGCGAGATGAAAAAATTATTTATTATGCGATTTTATTTCATGACTTTGGCAAAATAAACTTAAATTTCCAAAGAAAATTACAAGGTGAACAACAAGAAAATGAGACTGGTCATAATTTTTTATCACCAACGGTTATTGATTCGGTATTAAATCAAGCTGGCATTAAGTTAGAGAATGACGATAAGAATCTATTGATCAAGGCAATCATTTTGCATCATGGTAATTTTGAAAAACACTTAGAAATGAATTCAACGACAGTTCAAAACGCTATTTTCCATGATGTTAAGCCACTCCTTCAATCTGGGGAATTTGATATTCAAGAAATTGAAACGTTTTTATTCGTACAATTTGGACAAAAAATTTCTTTAGTAGAGGTAAGTAATAATCTTGATTACCGCTATTTTCAAAATTATATGACGGCAAGTGTTGAAGCGAATGAAACCCGTTATATTGTCATTAAAGGAATGCTGAATTTAGTTGATCATATTGCTTCGAGTATACCATCGGAGCAAGCATGGCAGTATAGCTTTACGGATTCGCAAGTTGAGTCGCTAGATTTCTTACAAACCTTACAACAACGCTTAGGAGTTTCAAATCTTGCATATAATCAAATCCAAAAAAATTTACTGGAACCTGAATTTCAAGATACCTCAGTTGTTTTGACAAAAGCATTCACAGGTGGTGGTAAAACCATCGCAGATGATTGTTTGAGAGCAAAGAAAAAATTTTATCTTGCACCAAACCGCATTAGTGCGATGAGTTTTTACGAACAAGCGTGTGAAAAATATCCTAAAGAAGCTGTTGGTGTTGTACATGGAGATATTTCAATGTATAGTAGCAAAAATCAAAAAGAAGCTACTCCTGATACTTTAGTAATTGAATACTGGAAAATTCAGGCAACGAGAAATTTTGGACAACCGTATATATTAGCGACTGTAGACCAATTGGCTACAGCGATGTTCAAATATCCAAGTTACGAGAAAGTATTTGCAGCGGTAGCGGAGGCAAGAATTTGCTTAGATGAAGTACATTTGTTGAATCCAAGAATGTTTTTGATTTTTATGTATTTTATGGAGTATTGTCAAAAACACTTAAATACAAAGTTTCATTTAATGACAGCAACATTACCGAAACAGTATGAAAAACAATTATTCAATCGTTTTCCAGAGCTGAAATGTAATGAGGCGAATCCAACTATGGAAGAGACGAAACTTATTCGGGTACAACCAGCACCTAAAAAAGCAACAGTTGTTTCACTTGTTGGGGAACATGAGCAGTCACCGATTTTGATTATCCGAAATACAATTGCTGATGCAATTTTAACCTATAAACAAGTTAAGGAAACTTATCCTAATCGAGATGTTCGATGCCTGCATAGTCAATTTATGAGCCAAGATAAAAAAGCAAAGTTTTCTGAAATTTTGCGGGAAAATCCAAATAGTATTTGGGTAACAACACAAGTAGTTGAAATTGCGCTTGATATTGATTTTCCAGTGATTATTTCTGATTTAGCACCACTTGAAGCAATGATTCAACGAATGGGACGCTGTAATCGACACAATAAAGTATTGGTCGGTCAATTTTATTATTTACCGATTGAAAAAATAACACCATATCGTGAAGAACAACAGGCAAAGTTGTTGAAGCAGACGGAAGAACAACTACAGCTTTTAGCCGATCAACAGCAAGTGACAATGGCGCAGCGAAAAGATTTGCTTGAAAACTATTATGAATTAGATGTTGTTGATACATACTATCAAAAGTCATTAGCTCAAGCAGAACAAAAAATTAGAGAACTTTTTGGTGTGACACAACGTAAAGTTGAGTTGAAAGCTGAGGATTTATTGTTTGCCTACGAACCATATCGTGAAATTGCTGATAGTAAAAAAGAAGCTTCTCAATATTTTCGTGGTGGTGATATTCAGGTTGAAATTTATCTTCGTTTGACCCAAGCGCAAGTCATTGACCGTGAGCATGCTGTGAGTATCAGTATGGGGAATTTTTATTTACTGAAGCAAGCCGGTTTATTATTACAACAACGATATATTTGGGTGTTGGATCTAACGGAGTATTCAAAAGAAGTGTGCTATAGTCATGATTTTGGATTAGAACTTAATCGTGAAAAACTGAAGCAATTAGCGACAAGTGGAATTATGTTTTAAATAAGTCATAAAAGAAGGTGGAATTTTTGGCAGTCAGGGGTCTAGATATTTATTACTATTTTATTTGTAAACGTAAACTTTGGCTTGCAGCACATGATCAGCAAATGGAACAAGATAACCAAGACGTACAGCTTGGAAAAATTATTGATAGTCGAACTTATCGATATGAGCGTAAACATATTCAAGTAGACGAGCATATTAACATTGATTTTCTTCAGAATTGGAAAATAATTCATGAAATAAAAAAATCTAAAAAATTTGAAGAGGCTTCAGTTTGGCAGATTAAGTACTATATTTATTATTTGGCACAGCGAGGTGTTCAAATTGAAGAAGCTTTTATCGACTATCCTGAATTTCGTGAACGAACTGAAGTAGAATATACGGATGTGGATACGATAGAAATTGAAAAAGTGACTCGAGAAATTGAGTCACTGAAATTACAAGCACATATTCCGAAATTTGAAAAATTATCATATTGCCAAAAATGTGCATATTTTGATTATTGTGGGGTAGAGTAATGAAAAATTTTTATATGTTTCGTAATGGGGAGTTGAAACGACAAGATGATAACTTACTTGTTGTTAGTTCCGAAGGAATCAAAAAGCAAGTACCAATCGAACAACTTAAAACTATTTATGCCTTCGGGGAAGTAACAATAAATAGTTCGGCAATTCAATTTTTAGCAAAACATGAAGTTGTGACACATTTTTTCAATTATTATGGATTTTATACAAGTACGCTATATCCAAAAGAACAGCGAGTTTCAGGTGATTTATTAATTAAGCAAGTCAATTCAATTCAAAATGAGATGCAGCGAAATGAAGTAGCGAAACAGTTTATCGAAGCGGCTGCATTTAATATGCACCGTAATTTGATGTATTATAAACGTAAAGGAAAAGCGGTTGAATCTTTCTTGGAAGAAATTGAAACGTTACGCCATCATCTTCACACAGTAACAACTGTTCCAGAAATTATGGGTGTTGAGGGTAATATTCGTAAAACGTATTATCATGCTTGGAATGTAATCTTAGCAAAAGAGCCGTTCCACTTTGATATTCGGACAAAGCGTCCGCCGAAAAATGAAATAAATACACTTATTTCATTTCTTAACACACTTTTATATACTACGTGTTTATCTGAAATTTATAAAACACCGCTAAATCCAACACTAAGCTACTTGCATGAAGCATCGGATCGAAGATTTTCACTATGCTTAGATGTATCTGAAGTTTTTAAACCTTTGATTGTTGATCATATTATTTTCCATTTGATTAATCATCACATCATTACAGAACATGATTTTGAACCACATTCAAATGGCTTATACTTAAAGGATGAAGCTAGAAAAAAAGTGGTACAAGCGTTTGATGAACATTTAATGCAAACAATTATGCATCGTGACTTAAAGAGAAAAGTTAGTTATCAGCATTTAATTCGTTTGGAATTATATAAGTTGATGAAAGGTTTGAATGAACCTGAAAATTATCGATATACTGGATTTAGGATGTGGTGGTAAATGTACATAATTTTAGTGTATGATATTAATCAAAGTGAAGAAGGTACAAAAACGTGGAGACGTTGCTATAAAATTTGTAAGCAATACTTACATCATGTCCAAAATTCGGTTTTTGAAGGGGAAATATCCCCTGCACAATTGAGGGCTTTAGAATATGACTTGAAAGTACATTTACGTGATGACTTAGATTCCATTATTGTTTATAAAACAGAACAAATGAAAAGTATTAAGCGTCATTTTTGGGCGAAACAAGATGATGCAACAGATAATTTTTTCTAAAATTATCCATCTGTCTCGGGTGAATATCTATGAAAATAGTGTTTTCAGACAGAGATGCCTGTGCGAGTAATACTCAGGATGTAAAAAATAAAAAGTCAAAAATAATAAAATATGTTATTCTTATAAGTAGTGCGACAGATTACATGGTTTTTGACGCATAACCACTATGGCAAAATCAAGACCTATCAAATCTTACCAGTATGGAATTTAAACATTTTGGGAGTCCTTTTTTTGTCTGCCCAACTATCGATCAAATCTTACCAGTATGGAATTTAAACTGTGGTGTCGTTTCGTCCATATGCACTTCCGCCACATCAAATCTTACCAGTATGGAATTTAAACGATAGTTTGCTTGATTATTTACAAACAGATGTCAAAATCAAATCTTACCAGTATGGAATTTAAACTTTTTAATAGTTCCAAGTGTAAATGTATTGTATGCAATCAAATCTTACCAGTATGGAATTTAAACGATTTAGCCGATGCTATTCAAGGTGGCCGTTTTGAATCAAATCTTACCAGTATGGAATTTAAACTCTAGTCTCTACACGTTCCTAGAATTTCTTCATAGGATCAAATCTTACCAGTATGGAATTTAAACGCACTTAAAGCTGAATATCTCTCAAAGTCCCAACGATCAAATCTTACCAGTATGGAATTTAAACAATATGTGCTTTCAGAACCGTCTTTATGATCAGCAGAATTAAATCTTACCAGTATGGAATTTAAACCTGGATGCGATGTATCGTAAGATTGATGAAATTGTAATCAAATCTTACCAGTATGGAATTTAAACGCTTGTAAGACTAGATTATCAATTCGTCCATCTTGATCAAATCTTACCAGTATGGAATTTAAACGAAGATTGTATTTCCATCCGGAATATAATTTTGCGAATCAAATCTTACCAGTATGGAATTTAAACTTTATTGTCTTTAAGAGATTGAATGGCCAATGCTATCAAATCTTACCAGTATGGAATTTAAACGCTGAAATAACACTTGAAGGAATGGCGATAATGCCATCAAATCTTACCAGTATGGAATTTAAACTCTGTAAGAAGCGTGGATCAGCTTCGCTTCTCCACTCATCAAATCTTACCAGTATGGAATTTAAACTTGGAATTTCGACTGCTTGAAGAATATCACAGCGATCAAATCTTACCAGTATGGAATTTAAACGTTCTGCGTTCAAACTCTTTCGCAACCGTGTCTTCCATCAAATCTTACCAGTATGGAATTTAAACGGCAATCCTTGGAACAGCTTTTGAGTCAGGTTAGCATCAAATCTTACCAGTATGGAATTTAAACGCAGGATTTAAGGTGAAAGACCTGATCAGCATTTGTATCAAATCTTACCAGTATGGAATTTAAACGTGTATGCTTTGGAGGAGAGAATTTAGTGATCAACATCAAATCTTACCAGTATGGAATTTAAACAAAGTAGCAGTTGAGATTGATTTGCTGCTTGATGAATCAAATCTTACCAGTATGGAATTTAAACATTAGCGAACAAAAAACTACCCTACGGACCCCCTGATCAAATCTTACCAGTATGGAATTTAAACAAGGAAGCAGCGCACTTGTACATTGTCATTAACGAATCAAATCTTACCAGTATGGAATTTAAACGTGGAATTTCGCTAATAATCGTGCTTCCCAAATTGTATCAAATCTTACCAGTATGGAATTTAAACGTCGAAGGTGGCGACATCTTAATCCGGCGCCTAGAATCAAATCTTACCAGTATGGAATTTAAACGAGATTGCTAATGTTGACAAAGACCTCCAAGCCAAATCAAATCTTACCAGTATGGAATTTAAACTTTTTTATTTTCTCCTCATTTCCGAAAGTTGCTCAATCAAATCTTACCAGTATGGAATTTAAACTTGTGACTGCTGCCGTTCCCATTCCGACCAATGGTAATCAAATCTTACCAGTATGGAATTTAAACCAGAAATGCTTTGGAGTGAGTTTCAGGCACTGCTTGATCAAATCTTACCAGTATGGAATTTAAACGGAAACAACTTGTAAACATGGAAGCGGATATTTCATATCAAATCTTACCAGTATGGAATTTAAACTACGAATTTGGAATTGTTGTCGTTCTTCTTCGACTTATCAAATCTTACCAGTATGGAATTTAAACATTTTCGAGAAAACGTTCATCTATGATTCGTACGCAATCAAATCTTACCAGTATGGAATTTAAACTTATGTGTTGAGCATCATAATCAAGCACACACAAAAATCAAATCTTACCAGTATGGAATTTAAACTCTTCCGCAATGGCATCAACATTTCGTTTAGTCGCATCAAATCTTACCAGTATGGAATTTAAACTCGAGCGTGACGACATCATTGATTGCTACTGCACGATCAAATCTTACCAGTATGGAATTTAAACGTTTATCAGGCTGGACTAAGAATGATTGATTGGAAGATCAAATCTTACCAGTATGGAATTTAAACTTTAGATCAGTTGTTACTTACTGCTCAGATGGAAGAATCAAATCTTACCAGTATGGAATTTAAACCTTTTTTAACATGGTTTTGCACTTCTAACTCAAATATCAAATCTTACCAGTATGGAATTTAAACTTGTCTTCCCGTTCTGGTCAGTTAACAGCATATCTTATCAAATCTTACCAGTATGGAATTTAAACTCAACTAATTTTTCAAAAGTTAAAGCACCAACCGCATCAAATCTTACCAGTATGGAATTTAAACCTAGAAATTACCCATGATTATCTGCGGGGAAAATGGATCAAATCTTACCAGTATGGAATTTAAACGAAGAAACTTGCTGCCTCCTTGATGACAAATGTCGCATCAAATCTTACCAATATGGAAAATTATTATTTAAAGTAAATTCAAATATAAATTATTTCCTTTTGCTTTTTTAAGTCAGCCGTGTATAATAGCACTACTTTAAGCAAATAAGGAGGGTTTACCCATGTCGATTTATGAAATTCCTGTTGTGAAAATGAGTGGCCAAGAAATTACGTTGAACGAATACGCTGGCCAAGTCATTGTTATTGTGAATACTGCCAGCAAATGCGGACTCACACCACAATTTAAAGAACTCGAAGCTATTTATGAACAATATAAAGATCAAGGCTTTGTTATTCTTGGCTTTCCGTGTGATCAATTTATGAAGCAAGAGTTTGATGACAATGAAGAAATTCACAGTTTTTGTCAGTTGAATTATGGTGTTACATTCCCAATGTTCCAAAAAATCAAAGTGAACGGAAAAGATGCACATCCATTGTATCAATATTTAAAATCAGTCCAAAAAGGTTTGTTCAGTAGTGAAATTAAATGGAATTTTACCAAGTTTTTGATTGATCGCGATGGTAATGTTATGAAACGATTTAGTCCTGAAACAAATCCAATGGAAATGGTGGCCGATATTGAAAAATTATTAATAAAATAAACAAGAACCGTTCGTGAGAGCGGTTTTTCTTTTAAAACTCAACATAATTTTGGACGATAAGATGCGAGTATGCTATGATTAGAACAGTAAAACCGCAAGAGCCAATAAATGAGGTGAAAACATGAAGGTTTTAGTTTTGAATGGACCAAATTTAAATTTATTAGGAATTCGTGAACCGGAGATTTATGGGACAGAAAGTTTAGCTGATTTGGAACGAGAACTTGTGATTATAGCACAGCCACGTGGAGTTGAACTTGTCTTTGTGCAAAGCAATCATGAAGGTGTGTTAATCGACTGGTTACAACAAGCCTTTTTTGAAAACTATGACGGGGTTATTTTTAACCCAGGAGCATATACGCACTACAGCTATGCGATTCATGATGCGGTCGCCAGTATTACGACCCCAGTGATTGAAGTGCATTTGAGTGATATCACTCAACGTGAAGCTTTTCGCCAACACTCAGTCTTAGAAACGGTCGCAATGGCCCGGTTTTATGGAAAACATTTCCAAAGTTATCATGAAGCCCTTTACTATTTAATTGCAGAGGAGAATACAAAATGAAAAAACGAATTGAAGCAATCCAAACATATTTAAAGCAAAATAACTGTGATGCTTATTACACAGAAAATCCATATAACCGCCACTACTTAAGTGGTTTTGAAGGGACAACAGGAGCAGTTTTAATCACACAAGCGGAAGCATACTTCATCACTGATTTCCGCTATACACAACAGGCGAAAGCTCAGTGTCAGGAATCAATCGTGATTGAGCACCATAGTACACTTGCGCAAGCAGTTGCTGAATTAGCTATTCAAAACCGCTTAACAACAATTGCCGTTGAAATCGATCACTTAAGTGTGGCGTATTATCAAGTGTTAGAAAAAGCTTGGCCAGTACAATTATTCCCAACGCAACGTGTAGTTGAAGATATCCGCATGATTAAACAAATGGACGAAATCGTTTTGATGAAAAAAGCTGTTGAAATCATTGAAGAAACATATCAATTTGTGCTAAATACAGTTCAACCAGGAATGCGCGAATGTGATTTAGCGTTAGAGGCCGAAACATATATGCGTCGAATCGGTGCAAGTGGACCATCATTTGATACAATCGTTGCTTCAGGTTGGCGTGGGGCTTTACCTCATGGACGTGCGAGCGAAAAGACAATTGAAACTGGTGAGTTAGTGACAATTGATTTCGGTGCCTTCTACAAAGGGTATGCCTCAGATATGACACGAACATTTGCCGTAGGGACGCCAGCATCAGAACAACTTGTTGATATTTATCACCTCGTGTTAAAAGCCCAAGAAGCCGGAGTTGAAGCCGTAGCTCCAGGAAAAACATGTAAGTCAATTGATGATGTAACACGTGGAATCATCACTGAAGGTGGGTATGGACCAGAATTTGGACATACAACAGGACATGGATTAGGACTTGAAGTTCACGAAGCACCACGCTTATCACAAATCGTTGAACTCCCATTACAACCAGGAATGGTCGTGACAGTTGAGCCAGGGATTTACGTTGAAGGACTTGGAGGAGTTCGTATCGAAGATGACATCCTTGTAACAAACACAGGGTACGAAAACTTCATGACCGCACCAAAAGAACTTATTATCTTAGGAAAATAAGTGCCCAAAGCCGATTTTCATACCAGAGTAACATAACGTGATTTAGCTTTTGCTTCCTTGCAAAAACATTTTGTCCATTTGATGTACTTTGGACCAATGTTCAAAATTTATTTTGCGAATCGGAAGCAATTCTGCCATGAGAGAAATCGTGTGCAGAACTAGCTTCACCACGCAAACACTGGTTTTAAAGAGCAAATAACTGAACCGAGTCACATGCGAAAAAGCATGAAACTCGGTTTTTTTGTCATTTTGTTGAAAAAATCACTCATTGCTTGTATTCTCTAAACAAGAAGAGTAAAATAAAATATATTTTGACAGGGTGAGACCGGTTGAAGAAAGAGAGGCTATTGGGTATGGAAGTAGTTGTACAAACAGAAAAATTAACGAAAACATATGGAAAACAACGGGGAATTATCGATGTAGATTTAACAATTTATAAGGGCGAAATTTTTGGCTTTATTGGTCCAAACGGAGCTGGGAAATCAACAACAATTCGGACACTTTTATCACTCATTTATCCAACATCAGGATCAGCAAAAGTATTTGGCCTAGATACAATCGCAGGGCATGAGGAAATTTTGCAACAAGTTGGGTATTTACCATCAGAAGTTTTTTACTATGATCATATGAAAGTAAAAGATCTCTTGAAATATGCCGCAAGTTTTTATAAAAAAGATTGTTCGGCACGAATTGCTTATTTAGCGAAACGACTCGATTTAGATTTAAACCGCAAAATTGCTGATTTATCATTAGGGAATAAAAAGAAAGTCGGGATTGTTCAAGGACTGCTTCATGAACCTGAACTCATCATCTTAGATGAACCGACAAGCGGATTGGACCCATTAATGCAAAATACGTTCTTTGAATTAATTCGGGAAGAACAGCAACGTGGGGCAACCGTCTTTTTCTCTTCACATATCTTGAGTGAGGTACAAAAATTATGTGAACGTGTCGCAATTATTAAAGAGGGGAAAATTATCAAAATTGAAACAATGTCTGATTTAGCCCAAACAACGTACAAACATGTGGAAATTGAGTTGACAGAAGCAAGTACAGTCGAACTAGGAGCACTCGATGTGACTAACCTAGAAGTAGACGGTACGAAAGTAACATTTCTCTTTAATGGCGATATCAATGCATTGATTCAAGTGTTAGCAACCCACAAGCTCAAAAATCTCCAATTAAATGAACCGGATTTGGAAGCAATCTTCTTCCACTACTATCAATAGGGGGTGAGGAAAATGACAATTTGGCGTTTTGAACTCCGACAAAGTTTCCTGAGTAGTCTTATTTGGACAGTGATTGTCACCGGGTTAGCACTACTTTTTATGGGGATTTATCCGACCTACCAAGCTGGAGCAGACGAATTTTTACAAGTGCTCCAAGCGTATCCAAAAGAACTGCTTTCAGCCTTCAATATTAACCCCGAAACAATTTTCAGCTACTTAGGCTTCTATGCCTTTGTGCTCCCATTTGTTTTTATTGCAGGTAGCATTTACGCAACGAACCTTGGAATTAGTATTATGGGACGCGAAAAAAATATGCAAACAAGTGAGTTTTTATTGTCAAAACCAATTTCGCGGACAAGTGTGTGGTTCCAAAAATCAGCAGCAATCAAAACCTTATTACTCGGGCATAATATCGTCTTTATCGCTGCGATGGTGAGTCTAACCGTATATTTTGATAGTAGTCAACTCAATGAACCAACGTTTTGGTTAATGACATTTGCCTTGCTCATTCTTGAATTCTTCTTTTCAAGTTTAGGCATGTTGATTGCAGTCGTGTTAAAAAAATTAAAAAGTATTAGTAGTATTGCAGTTGGTGTGGCGTTAAGTTTTTATGTTATTTTTCTATTGCAAGCGCTATTAGAAAATGAAGAACTAAAATTTTTGACACCGTTTGCCTATGTTGATCCACAAGCAATTGTAGAAACACAACGCTATGATGGGATCTTCATTGGCTTTGCGATTGCCTTGAGCCTTATCAGTTGTGGGATAAGCTATTTACTCTATACGAAACAAGACGTTCGTTAGAAAGGGGGAAATGACATGCGTTTATTTTTACACGAACTCCGTATGAGTTGGAAAGTTGCTCTTTGGGTCAACCTTGGGACAGCACTCCTTGTTTATGTCGGAATTATCAAATATACCGGTCTGGCATCTGATCCGGCAGCGAGTACTGATTTAATTGCTCAGTTCCCAAAGGTAGTGTTGGCAGTTGTTGGGATGGGAGAACTGGACATTAGTACACTTGGTGGTTTTTACGGTGTATTGTTATTCTATGTGATATTGATTGGTGCAGCCTATGCGACATCATTAGGAATTAACTGCATTGCCCGAGAAGAAAATGAACAGACGATTGAATTTCTCTTGGTGAAACCAATTGCTCGTTGGCAAATTTTAGGGACAAAATTCATCGCGGCAATTTTTTGGCTCACTGTCTTTCTTGGTGCAAGTGCGATTGCAACATTACTTGGTCTCCAAATGATTGAGGGAGGGCAAGAGATTAGCCAACAAGTTTGGCTTGCAACGGCAAGTTTATTCCCACGTTTCGGTCTATATCTTGGCGTTGGCTTGTTAGCAGCCACATTTTTTAATAAAGCCACAACCGGTGGTTTACTTGGTTATACTTTTTATGCACTCACATGGATCCTGAGTACTTTCTATTTAATGTTTACCGAGCTTGAATGGTTTCAATATTTGACACCATTCCAATTTTATCCAACACAACAATTACTAGATTTAGATTGGTCATGGCCAATGACGCTGTATAGTGTTGGCTTAATGATTGTCGTTACTGCTGTCGGCTTTTGGCGCTATCAAACCACAGACGTGCGTGTTCGCTAATGAAAAGTATCAATTCCCAATAAAGACAAAGGCTGGCTAATGACAAAAACGTGAAACTGTGCTATAATACTTTGGAAAACTCATCTTACTTAGTAAGAATGAGGTATTTAGGAGGAATATATTCATGATCTCAGTAAATGATTTCAAAACAGGTATGACAATTAAGTACGATGGACAAATTTTTAAAGTGTTAGAATTCTTACACGTAAAACCAGGTAAAGGTGCTGCCTTTGTTCGTACAAAATTACGTAATTTACGCTCAGGAGCGAACATTGACAAAACGTTCAATGCTGGTGAAAAAGTTGAAAAAGCACATATTGATTACCGTAAAATGCAGTATTCATACAGTGCAGGAGATGACTACATTTTCATGGACCAAGAGTCATACGAAATGGTAGAAATTCCACGTTCAGCAATTGAGTGGGAACGTAACTTCTTAAAAGAAAGTTTAGAAGTAAGCATCGAAATGTTCGAAGGTGAAATCATCGGGGTAACATTACCAGATAAAATTACCTTAAAAATTGTTGAATGTGATCCAGCTGTAAAAGGAAACACAGCAACAAATGCTACGAAAAATGCCACTGTTGAAACTGGATTATTAGTAAAAGTGCCATTATTTATCGAAAATGAAGAAGAAATTATCGTGAGTACACAAGATGGGAAATACGCATCACGTGCATAACCGTTAATCAGTAAAGGGGGAGTTAGGATGAAAGGATATATTTTTTTCGCAGATAACAAAGATGGTTACCGTGCCATTCATTCTAGTGCAATTGAAATGATGACCTTAATGGCAGCTTTAAGCGTAAAAGGTTGCGGATTAAGCGAAGTCAAAAAAGGTGTCGACCTAGAAACATTCAACCGCTTAGGGAAACGTCATGTTGAAGTTGATGTTGTTGATCAAGTACTCCAAATTCGTTTGGCAATTGATATTGTTCATGGGCATGCTGTCGACAAAGTTGCCTATGCGGTTCAAAAACAAGTGAAAGACGAAGTTTCACACTCATTAGGAATGAAAATCGGTGAAATCGATATTATTGTCGAAAATATTATTTTCAACTAATTCACGAAAAAAATGCACACTTAATTGGCTTTTTTACAAATGAACATAAACTTAAATGTGCCAGAACCGTGCCTAAACTTTGAGTTTATGCACGGTTTTTTGTATTTTCATCCCCCTTTTTACCAAGATTTTAGTATACTGTATGTAAAGACACTTTAGAGATGAGAGGATTGACGCCATATGCGTATCGAAGGACGAAAAAAAACAATTCAAGTATTATATCAATTAGACATTTTACGTCAAGTTTATACAAGTAAATTTAGTGAAGAAACAGTGACATTACAGCACCCAGCAGTGATTGATGAAATGAAAATTTTATTGA
Source organism: Firmicutes bacterium ZOR0006 (assembly GCA_000798955.1). GTDB lineage: Bacteria > Bacillota_I > Bacilli_A > Culicoidibacterales > ZOR0006 > ZOR0006. The sequence continues at coordinate 18,907 of JTLC01000034.1, forward strand.
ATACACTCGCTCAAGAAAATGGTGAAATTGATGTCAAGTATATTCGCCATTCAGTTGAAGGTGTTGTACAAAATCAAGAAGCAATCGACACGGCTGTTTCAGCACATTTAGCAGCGAAATGGCCATTTAATCGTCTTGGGTACCTAGAACGTGCTATTTTACGGTTAGGTGCTTTTGAAATTTTAATTGACCAAGATATGAGCGATACTGTCGCAATCAATGAAGCCGTGAAATTAGCCCAAGAATTCTGTGATGATGATGCCTACAAAGTCATCAATGGTGTCCTTGATAAATTAGCGAAAGCAAAAGAGACAGAGTAATTTATGGAACAACGGTATTTAACCGTTACGGCTTTAAATAAATATATTAAATTAAAATTTGATCGAGATACCCATTTGCAAGTGGTGCATTTAAAGGCAGAGATTTCTAACTTTAAGCACCATTCGCGAGGGCATCTCTACTTCACGCTCAAAGATGAAAATGCACGAATTCAAGCAGTCATGTTTAAACAGCAAGCGCATAAGTTGAATTTCCAGCCTAGAGATGGCATGAATGTTTTTATCCGCGGAAATGTCAACGTGTTTGAAGCACAAGGTAATTATCAAATGTATGTTGAGGAAATGGTTGATGCAGGTGCCGGAAACTTAGCACTCGCATTTGAGCAACTAAAGCAAAAACTTGATGCTAAAGGCTATTTTGCACTTGAACGGAAGCGTGCATTACCAAAATACCCACAAGTCATTGGGATTGTCACATCTCCGACCGGAGCAGCAATTCGTGATATTTTAACAACATTGCAACGGCGTGCACCATATGCTCAAGTTTTGATTTTTCCAGCGTTAGTTCAAGGTGAACAAGCAAAATTTTCAATTGTGAATGCAATTGAACAAGCAAACAGAACCCCAGGAGTTGATGTATTAATCGTTGGTCGTGGTGGTGGATCAATTGAGGATCTATGGGCATTCAATGAGGAAATTGTCGCTGAGGCGATTATGCACTCACATCTACCAATTGTCAGTGCCGTTGGTCATGAAGTCGATACAACAATTGCCGATTTCGTCGCTGACGTCCGTGCGGCAACGCCAACAGCTGCCGCTGAACTTGTCGCACCATCAGCACTTGAGCTCCAAGCCCAAATTACAAACTTACAGCAACGATTGGCACGTGATTTGCTTAGACAATATCAATACCAAAAATTACGCTTCGAGCATGTCACAAACAACCGATTTTGGCAACAGCCATATCAATTTGTTCGTGAACGTGAACAACGCTTTGATGCGATTTATACACGACTTTGGCAACAGCGTCCGCACCAACAACTGCAGTTGGCAACACAACGCTTGAACCAACTCGAGCAACGTTTGCATCATGCGTTTCAGCAATCATATCAACAACATAGTCAGCGTTTTGAGCTCCAACGCCAAAAGTTACAGGCATACAGTCCGTTACAAGTGATGGAGCGAGGCTATGCACTCGTTTTAGATGAAAATCAACATCTGATTCGCAGTGTTCAACAACTAGAACCACAGCAAACAATTACCGTCCAAATACATGATGGTGAAGCTGTTTGCCAAATTCAAACAGTTCATGAGAAGGGAGTTACTATGTAATGGCAGAACAACAATCATTTGAACAAGCATTGCAAGCATTAGAAACTATTGTCCAACAACTCGAAAAAGGTGAGATTGAACTTGAACAATCAATTTCGCTCTTCCAAGAAGGAATTGGTTTGGCACAACAATGTCATCAAAAATTGGCGGCAGTTGAAGCCCAAATGGCTACTCTTGTCGATGAAAATGGACAATTAAAACCATTCGCATTGGAGGAAAACTAAATGCTAGCACCAACTTTACAAGCTGAACTTCAACAATTTGAAGCCTATCTGACGCAACAAGCAGCACAGCTCCCATATCCGGAAATGTTACAACAAGCAGCAAGTTATTCCTTGTTAGCAGGCGGAAAACGAATTCGGCCATTACTTGCTTTTGCTGTTGCGAAAGCCTTTGGTATAACGAGCGCAACGGTGTATCCACTAGCAGTTGCTATTGAGATGATTCATACGTATTCACTTATCCATGATGATTTACCAGCTATGGATGATGACGCACTCCGCCGCGGGAAGCCAACAAATCATATTGTTTATGGAGAAGCAACGGCCATTCTTGCCGGTGATGCTTTACTAACGGAAAGTTTTGCCCAAGTGACAAAACTAGATGTTCCCAGTGCCGTTGCAGTGCAACTTGTCGCTGAATTAGCTCGCTGTGCCGGAGGTGCTGGTATGGTTGGTGGCCAAATATTAGATTTAGAAGCTGAAAATCAACAGCTCCATTTAGAACAATTGGCGAATATTCACCAATTAAAAACCGGAAGAATGATTGAAATTGCAGTTGTTGGTGCAGCAATAATTGCACAAGCACAACCAGTCATTATTGAAGAGCTTCGTCATTATGCGCAAGCAATTGGCCTAGCTTTTCAAATCCAAGATGATATCTTAGATGTGACAGCAACAACGGAACAGTTGGGAAAACCACAGGGAAGTGATCTTGAAAAAGAGAAGAGTACCTATGTATCTTTACTTGGATTAGAGCGAGCAAAGATTGCTTTAGAGACAGAGCGTCAACGTGCGTACCAAGTACTAGAAAATACAGGAATTGCAACTGAAGAATTACAAGCTCTAACAGAGTTAATTTGTAACCGCCAAGCATAAACGGAAGAGGTGATCAAAGTGGCGAATAATTATGAATATTTATATGAAATCAAAGAACCAGATTTTTTGAAAGCTTTTAGTATTGCAGAAATGGAAGTACTTGCAACAGACATCCGACAATTCTTAATTGAAACACTTAGCGAAACAGGTGGGCATGTCGCACCAAATTTAGGTGTGGTCGAATTAACGTTAGCACTTCATGCTGTCTTTGATTCGCCAGTTGATAAATTAATTTGGGATGTTGGTCATCAGTGCTATATTCACAAAATTTTGACAGGTCGCGCAAAAGGGTTTGAACAACTCCGTAAGTACCATGGCTTAAGTGGCTTTCCGCGCTTAGAAGAAAGCCCACATGATGTATGGGAAACTGGTCACAGCTCAACATCACTATCAGCAGCGATGGGAATGGCAGTAGCCCGAGATTTAAAGGGTGAAAAAAGCCATATTATTCCAATTATAGGTGATGGTGCCTTAACTGGAGGAATGGCTTTAGAAGCATTGAATCATATCGGTGATGAGCAACGACCAATGATTATTGTATTGAATGATAATGAAATGTCAATTTCACAGCCAGTAGGTGCAATTAATCGCCAGCTAGAAGCAATTCGTGTCAATAAAAGTTATACACAAGTCAAACATATGTTCCGTGCTGCATTAGAAAGTATTCCAGTTGTTGGTGATTCGTTAGCGACAACCGCAGAACGCATGAAGAAGAGTGCCAAACGTGCGTTAGCAATTAGTGAAGAATCAAATATATTTGATTCGATGGGAATTATGTATTTAGGACCAATTGATGGCCACAACTTACATGATTTAATGGCAACATTTGAATTGGCCAAACAAGCGAATCGTCCGGTTGTTGTTCATGTGATGACACAAAAAGGTCGTGGCTATGAACCAGCACAAAATGATATTCGTGGTTCTTGGCATGGAATTGGTCCTTTCGATTTAGAAACAGGTCAAAAGCACCACAAAAAACCAAATCGTGAAGACCGTGTTTGGAGTAGTGTGATTTCGCAAACACTTGAACAACTTGCAGAAACTGATAAACGTTTAATTGCAATTACACCGGCAATGATTAAAGGTTCAAAACTTGAATTTTTTCAAAAGAAATTTCCTGAGCAAACCTTTGATGTTGGTATTGCCGAGCAACATGCAGCAACTTTTGCTGGTGGACTAGCTATTTCAGGATTAAAACCAATTTATTTTGTATATTCAACATTCTTGCAACGTGCATACGACCAAGTACTCCATGATTTAGCTCGCCAAAAACTAGATGTTTTAATTGCTGTTGATCGCTGCGGATTTGCGACAGGTGATGGTGATACCCATCACGGAATTTATGATATTAGTTTTCTGCGTTCAATTCCGGAGTTAACGATTATGATGCCAAAAGATCAAATTGAGGCTCAACATTTATTCTATAGTGCTTTGTACCATTACGAAGGTAAAGGAACATTAGCGTATCGGTATCCGCGTGGATATACAGCTTTTACACCAGTAGTAGCATACGAAGAAATTCCGTATGGAAGTTGGACGTGCGAACGCGAAGGTGCAGATATTACTATTTTGACATTTGGACCACTTGTAGCAAAAGCACAGGCGATTGCGGAAACACTCGCAATGGCAGATATTGCCGTGCAGGTCATTAATGCCCGATTTATTAAGCCGATGGATGAGCGGATGTTGCATCAATTATTTGCAACACAACAACCAATCGTGACCTTAGAAGAGGGTAGCAAGATTGCAGGTTTTGGTAGTGGTGTGTGTGAATTTGCGGTAGAACATGGGTATACGACACCAATTCATGTTTTTGGAATTGCTGATCACTATCATCCACAAGGAGATACACCAAGTTTATTGGCAGAATCACAAATGTCTGATGAGCAGATTTTAGCAAAAATGAAAGAAATGGTGAAATAGATGCGGAAAGAACGAATTGATGTTTTATTAGTTGAACAAGGATTCTTTGACAGCCGTGAAAAAGCAAAACGTGCTATTATGGCAGGTATTGTTTATGCGAACACAGCTCGGATTTTAAAAGCGGGTGAAAAAGTTCGGGATGATGTTGAAATTATGGTCAAAGGTAAAACAATTCCATATGTGAGTCGTGGTGGACTCAAGTTAGAGAAAGCAATTCAAACTTTTGGACTTGATTTAACTGGAAAAACAGTACTTGATATTGGAGCATCAACAGGTGGTTTTACTGATTGTGCTCTGCAAAATGGTGCGAAGTTTGTGTATGCGTTAGATGTCGGGACGAATCAACTCGACTGGAAATTACGCAATGATGAACGCGTACTATCGCTCGAAAAAACAAATTTTCGATATGCAACACCGGAGTTATTTAACAATGGACAACCAGAATTTGCGACAATTGATGTTTCTTTTATTTCATTAAGTAACATTCTCCCAAATCTCGCGACAATTCTCGTACCAGACGGCGAAGTAATGGCATTAATTAAACCACAGTTTGAAGCCGGACGAGAATTTATTGGGAAAAAAGGAATTATTCGTGAGCCTAAAGTTCATCAAATGGTTCTAGAAAATACAATTGCGATGATGAATCAAACAGGGTTTGATGTCGTTGATATCTCACACTCACCAATAACTGGTGGTGAGGGAAATATCGAATTTATTGCGTACTTACGTTTGCGAGCACCACAAACACCAGCATGGGATAGTGCGAAAATCGTCGCCGAAGCCCATCAACAATTCAAATAGAGAGTGCTGACTGCGGTGTCAAACCCAAGAGTTTGAGTTGGCATCAAATCGGTATGTGAAAAAAGGAAAGACAGGACACGCCACAAAAAAAGTGAGAGTGACTGTCTTTTTGTTTTCACGAGATTTGAAGCAGGAAGCATGTTTGAAGAGAGAGTGCTGAAGCCGATTTTCACAGCAAGTAGAAAAGGTGAAAAAGCAATGGCAAGAAAATAAGGAGGTGACTGGATTCAAAAGAGATGAGTTCAGTCATTTTCGATTTTCAGCCAATTGCTAGGCTGAAGCATATTTGAATAGAGAGTGCTGACTGCGGTGCCAAACCCAAGAGTTTGAGTTGGCATCAAATCGGTATGTGAAAAAAGAGAGTGCTGACATCGGTTTTGCAAAGTAGGAAAATCAACGCAAGAAAAATTTTCATTTTGAGATAAACATCTAATTAGGTTATTCACTTTTTATATTGCATGAATTTAGTGATAGGTGTATGCTGAGGGAAAGGAAGTGATTGCCATGATTGCATTAGAAACGGTTTTAAGTGTAGAACAGTGTCAACAACTGGGTATTCCAACACAAGTACGTGAGCATCGTATTGTGATGTTTTTGGCTACAACCCCAGAAATAGTGGCGGCAATAGTAGCAGAAAATCACTATTTACAAGATGAAATTATTTTGTATACAGCACCGTTTTCCCAAGGAGTAAAAGAGATTCTAGGACTTAAAGATGAAGGTGTTGTACTGATTGATCGAAATTTGAAAATTCGCCAATCTGAAATAACAGTAAACCAGCATAAAATCAGCCAAAACTTGATGCAGCTCATTTCAGCTTGTGGCTGTGATTTATCGGATCAATATTAGCACGTATGAAAATACGTGCTTTTCTTTTGGTGAATTTCACAATAAAAATTAGGAGAAATAACAATTTGCGAGGGGCGCCGAATCATTGAATATGAAAATAACGGTCTTCACGTTTGGCAAAATTAACAATAATGGTTGCTTTTATTTAGGAGAAATAACATATTTTTCAGTGAAATGGCTTTCTAGTGAAAAAACAGTTGCTATTACCTTTGAATTAAATTAATATGAAGTTGAATTTGCAATAATAATTAAAGGGAGAGTAACCAAAGATGAAAAACACAAAATTGTTTTCAGGTTTAGTCGCAACAACGTTATTAACACAAACGTTGATGCCAGGTGTAACAGCAATGGCACAAGAAGTTGCCGCAGCAACAGCAGTAACTGCAGAATTAAAGGTCATGCATACATCGGATATCCACGGAAATCTAATGGATTATGATTATTATACAAACCAAAATGGAGCATACGGATTGACACGTGTCGCAACATTGATTGAAGCAGAACGTGCAGCCGCAAAAAATGTAAACTTTCCAGAAGTTGATAACAGTATGTTATTCGAAAATGGTGATTTAATCCAAGGGAACCCATTAGGGGACTATTATGCAACGGTGAATCCGGTGCAACCAGGAGAAACGCATCCAATTTATGAAGCATTAAATACATTGGGGTTTGATGGTGCAACTGCTGGAAATCATGAATTCAACTTTGGATTAGACTTCCTTAAACAAATTGTAGGTGAATTTAATGCACCATACTTGAATGCAAATGTGAAAATGACAGGGACAAATGCGCCATTATTTGGTGAAGGCACTGAATACCAAATTCTTGAAGAAGAAGTTGTGACAAGTGAAGGGAACATCGAAACGGTTAAAGTTGGTGTGACTGGACTTGTAGCACCAGCAATTTTACGTTGGGATGAATCACATCTAAAAGGTAAAGTTGAAGTAGAAGATATGGTCCAAGCAGCAACACGTGTCACAGCTGAAATGAAGGCTCAAGGAGCCGATGTTGTTGTTGTGATGGCACATACTGGTGCCGGAAATGGAAACGGTGATGTGAATGCTGAAAATGCCGGACTTGATTTATTAGCAGTACCAGGCCTTGATCTTGTCATGGCCGGACATTCACATTTTTCAACAACAAATCAAGATGCAAATACTTTCTTAGTGCAGCCAGCTGAATGGGGAAAAGAATTAGGTGTGATGGATTTTGGTCTTGTTAAGCAAGCCGATGGTTCGTGGAATGTTGATATGTCTGAATCAACAGCACGTGTTGCCAAAGTAACAGCTGATACACCAAATAATCCAGCGATGGTAGCAACAGTAAGTACTGCTCATGAAGCAACATTAGACTATGTAGCAACAGCAGTAGCAACAAGTGAAATTGCAATTGATAGTTACTTCTCACAGGTAACGGACAACTTATCACTGGAATTAGTTCAACAAGCACAAACATGGTATGTTGAAAACCAAATTGCAAATGGAAATGCTGATTTAGCACCATATGCCGAATTACCAATTTTATCAGCAGCAGCACCATTTAAAGCTGGTGGACGCAATTATGATGATTTAACATATTATGTCGATATTGCTGCCGGTGAATTAACAATGGGTGACTTCTCAAACCTTTATATTTACCCAAATACACTGACAGTTGTTAAAGTAACGGGTGAAGATGTCAAAAACTGGTTAGAAGTATCAGCTGGTCAATTTAATCAAATTACACCAGGGACACAAGGTGAAGAACTATTAAATACAAACTTCCGTAGTTATAACTTTGATGTGATTAATGGTGTGACATACCAAATTGATGTGACACAACCTGCACGTTTCGTCGGGGGGAAATTAGTGGATGCTAATGCCAATCGAATTGTAAACCTTGAGTTTAACGGTGAGGCCATCAATCCGAATCAAGAATTTTTAATTATTACAAACAACTATCGTGCTGGCGGTGGCGACTTTGCACCTGCAGTAAATGGTGATAAAATTGTTTTAGCGGATTCAATTGAAAATCGTCAAGTTATTACTGAATATGCTCAAATGTTAGGAACAGTGACAGCTGATAACTTACAAGTTGATCATAACTGGTCATTAGCTGACGTTGATCAGACTACTGTAAACTTTACATCAGCTACGAAAGCGACTGAGCAAACACAGTGGTATGGAAATACGCATATTAGCGAACAAGAAAACAACGGTGCAGGTCTATCGACGTATACTATTGACTTAGATACAACAAAAGCAATTAGTATTATGCACACAAATGATATGCATGGACGTTTAGCGGCTGAAAGTAGCTCGCTAGGAGTTGCTAAATTAAAAACATTTGTTGATGAAGTAAATCCTGATTTCTTATTTGATGCTGGTGATGCGTTCCAAGGGTTACCATTATCAAATGAATCAAAAGGGATGATGATGCTTGAAGCTATGAATGCGATTGGCTATGATGCCATGACTGTTGGAAATCATGAATTTGATTTTGGTTATGAACAAGCAAAAACATATGTGAACGAAGCTGATTTCCCAATTTTAGCAAGTAATATTCTTGATAAAATGACGAATGAATCTGCTTTTGAGCAAACACACATGTTTGAAGCATATGGTATTCAAGTTGGAGTTGTTGGTGTCGCAACACCGGAAACGGCAGAGAAAACTCATCCGGATAATGTTACTAACGTTACATTCCAAAATCCATATACAACAACGCAAGCAGCAGTGAATCAACTACAAGCTGATGGAGCTGATATCATTATTGCGTTATCACACTTAGGTCTTGATGCATCATCAACAGACCGTGCTGATTTATTAGCTGAGCAAGTTGAAGGACTAGACTTAATTATTGATGGACATAGCCATACAACATTAACTGAACCAATGGTTGTCAACGGAACACCAATTGTACAAACCGGTGAGTATTTAAAAAATGTTGGTTTAGTAACAGTCGAATACAACACACTTTTTGATACCCTAGGAACGATTGATGCTCGTTTAGAAGAAACAGCAGGAAATTTAGCGAACTTAGCAGAAAATCCTGAATTAAAAACAATTGTTGAACAAGCACAAGCCGATTTTGATGATCGTACAAATATTCCGGTCTTTGAAAGTGAAGTAACATTTGATGGAGCTCGAGAACATGTACGTACGCGTGAAACAAATCTTGGAAATATGATTACCGATGCCATGGCCGACTACGGTCAAACAGGCGGATTCAAAAACCGTACTGACTTTGCTGTCACAAATGGTGGTGGGATTCGTGCAAATTTAAATGTTGGAACAGTAACATTAAAAGATATTATTACTGTTTTACCATATGGGAATCAAATTGCGCAAATCCCATTAACGGGATCAGAAATTATAGCAATGTATGAAAAATCATTAGGTGCTTTTCCCGCAGCAAATGGTGGATTCCTACAGTCTTCAAAAGATATCCGCGTAAATTACAATGTTGCCAATGAATCAGGTAGCCGTGTGTTAAGCATTGCGATTGCTGATGAAAATGGTGTTTTCCAACCATTAGATGAAGCAAAAACATACTACGTTGCGATGCCGGACTTCTTATCAGTCGGTGGCGATGGGTATACGATGTTAGCTGGTAAGCCACGCGAAGAAGGGATTACGCTAGATAGCGTTGTTGCCGAATTCACTCAAGCAGCAGGTTTCGATAGTAAAGTGTATACTTGGGAAAATGGCCCGGAACGTTTATTAGCAATTGAGATTGCAGCAGATGAAATTATCTTAGCAAATCCAGAAACAACAATTGATACAACAAAAAATACAATCAATTTTGGTGAGTTTATCATTCAGTACTTACCAACAATGATGATTCAACGGACAACAGAAATGATTACGTTTGTCAATAGTGCTCTAGAAACAATGATGACGCTTGATCTTGTGAATGGAACATTGACAATGATTGATCAAGTGACAAAAGATGAGTATGTGATTACTGAAGAATTATTTAGTTTTAATAAATATCAACAACGTTTATTCCGTTCGCAAGCTGTTACTGCATACCAAATTGATTTAACAACAAAAGAAATTTTGGTTGATGGTCAAGTTGTAGGTACATACACAGGTGATGCTGTCTTAACATATGCTAACGATGGAAGCATTCAATTTACGCATCCAACGCAAGTTGGATTGCCAGCACCAGGTGAAGGATCAGAGGGAACTGTCACTCCAGAAGTACAACCAGAAGCGGATCAGGGATTTGGTCCAGATGGAAATGTTACACCAGAAGTAGGACAGACAACTGATGGAACTCCACAGCCTGAGGGAACATTACCAGACACGGGTATGTCACAAGCTGAAGCGATGCTAGTAGTAGGAGCTTTAGTTATGTTAACTGGAACGGCAACTGTTGTTGCTCGGCGTAAACATTCAGCATAAAATATTTGAAAAAAGCATCATTTTCCTTGGAAAGTGATGCTTTTTTGCGTATGATAGTAGTAAGCACCAAGCAGGACATGGTGACCGTGGATCTGATTGGCGAAAGCTTGTCGTTGATAAGCTAGAATTGAAAATGAGGTGGCTATTATGGGTTTATTTGATGCAATTATGGGGAATGCAACAGCTGTTGATGATTCAGCAATTATCAAAGAGTATTTGCTTCCAGACGAAGAAATTATCCAAGCATATCGTTTTGTTCGTGACGAAATTGTTTTAACAACACAGGGTGTTTATCAAGTTGACGTCCAAGGTATGACTGGAAAAAAAGTAGAAGTGAAATTTTTCCCGAAAAGTAAAATCAAAAGTATTTCATTTGAAACAGCCGGAACCATGGATTTAGATGTTGATATTAAAATTGGTGTCGATGGGAATACAGTTTTTGTGAGTGGTGTTCCTTACAATGCTCCAATTAGCTTTAAGGTACCAAAAGGACAAGGGAATCAAGCAAAAGAAATTGTTAAATTGGTTAAACAATATTATTTAAAATAAGATTTCAAAAAGCACGTTGGTTGACGTGCTTTTCATTTTGACAAAAAAGAGATTGTCATAGTGACAAGGAAATGGTATGATAAATGTGAAAATGACATCATTTAGAAGAAAAACTGAACACATGTAGCCGAGAGGGGGAAGTTTTATCTCAAATTAGAGATAAAATGAAGACGATGTTAACACAATTACGAATTGAAAATTTTGCGATTATTGAGAGTTTACAAATTGATTTTCAGGATCAAATGAGTGTTTTAACAGGTGAAACAGGTGCCGGGAAATCAATTATTATTGATGCGATTTCAATTCTTACTGGCCAACGCACATCAAATGAAATTATTCGCTATGGTACCGATTTTGCATATATTGAAGGGGTTTTCTCACTTGAAGCACAGCACCCAGCGACACAACTTTTGACGGAAAATGGGATTGAAAGCGACGAAATGTTGATTCTTTCACGTCGAATTGGGCAAAATGGTAAGAGTATTTGTCGAGCAAATGGAAAAGCCATTACTGTTAATATTTTACGTGAACTTGGGAATGTATTAATTGATATTCATTCACAACATGAAACCCAATATTTACTTCAAGCCAAAAATCACCTGCGTCTACTTGATCAATTTGTCGATTTTTCTGGAATTGATCAAAGCTATCGCCAAGCTTACCGTGCATATAGTGCTGCCAAGCAAGCACTAGAACAAGAAAAACAGCGTGTCGTTACTTCAGAACAATTGGATTTATATCACTATCAACTTGAGGAATTACAACAGGCCCAAATCGCTCCCGATGAACTTGAGCGCTTAGAACAACAACATCGTGAATATGCTCATGCTGATCAAATTCGGACAACATTAACACAGAGTGTTGAACAGTTGACAACGACCGAGCATGCAATTCTACCTGCGCTGTATCAGATAAAAAAACAGGTTGAAGGATTACAACGCTATACGAGCCAGTATGATGGTTATAGCGAGCAGTTAACGAATTTATATTATGAACTGGATGAATGTGTTAGTGGTCTTGTTCAAGAAAGCCAACAATTTGATAATCAGGCCCAAACATTACAAGAAATAGAACAGCGGATGAGCTTGATCTATCAATTTCAGCGTAAATATGGTCAAGATTTATCGGCCTATGAACAGTTTTTATTACAAGAAATAGAACGTATTGAAAACTATGATGTGTATTTACAAAAACTTATACACCAACTTGAACAAACTGAGCAGCAAGCCCAACAATTAGCGAATCAAATGACACAGTTACGTGAAGAACAGGCCGTGCAATTAGCTCAAGCAATTGAACTGCAATTACAAGAATTACAAATGCCGCATGCTCATTTTGCAATTCAAATTGGAGCACAGGGGCTACAGCAAAATGGTCAGGACCAAATTGAATTTTTATTGACAACCAATCAGGGAGAACCGCTTCGTCCATTAGCGAAAATTGCCTCTGGTGGTGAGCTGTCACGAATTATGTTGGGAATGAAAGTTATTTTTGCGAAGAAACAACCGATTCAAACAATGATTTTTGATGAAGCAGATACTGGAGTAAGTGGTGCTGTTGCCCAAGCAATTGCTCAAAAAATGGCAATGTTAGCCCAAGAATTGCAAGTGTTCTGTATCACGCACTTACCACAAGTGGCAGCGATGAGTCAACACCATTTATATGTGAGTAAAACACCAACGCAGACTCATGTCCGCACTGATGTAAAACGATTAGCCCCAGAACAACGTATTGAGGCGCTTGCTCAGATGCTAGCTGGTGAGCATTTGACAGAAACAGCACTACAACATGCCCGGCAATTGTTAGACGCTGCTAGCGAATAAAAAAATGCACAGCGATTGCTGTGCATTTTTTTATACAAGTTCAATGATTATTGGAATAATGTCATTAAAGGAACAATTAAGCCAATGACCGCACTAAAAATGAAGAGACCTGCTAATCCTAGCGCAAAGTATTTTCGCATTGCTTTTGATTTTGCCACAAAATCAACCCCTTTGTTTTCGGTTTTGTTCTTATATAATAAGATAAATTTGTTTAAATGTCAATAAGAGTAGGAGTGTGTCTGATGAGCCGAATTATTTTCCACGTTGATATGAATAGTTTTTTTGCCGCGTGCGAACTGGCGCATCATCCCGAATATCGTGGGAAACCACTCGTTGTCAGTGGGAATAGTCGCCGCGGTGTAATTACAACAGCAAGCTATGAAGCCCGAGCTTTGGGTATTCATGCAGCCATGCCTTTAAGCGAAGCGAGGCGCATATATCCGCAACTCATTGTATTGCCAGTTAATCATGAGCGATATCAACAGTATTCTCGAGCGATGATGGAAATTTTACAGCGCTTTTCACCAAAAGTTGAGCAAGCATCGATTGATGAAGCGTACTTGGATATGAGTCATTTAATGCTCACGGGTGAATCCTACATTGCGTCTGCTCGAACAATCCAACACACGATTCAAGCTGAATTAGGATTAGGTTCAAGTATTGGTATTTCTTATAATCGTTTCTTGGCAAAGATGGCTTCTGATATGCAAAAGCCAAATGGATTAACAATTTTGCGACGAGCTGATGTGGCGGTGAAAATTTGGCCACTTGCTATTGAAGCTATGTACGGTGTCGGTCCAAAAACAGCTGAAAAATTACAAGCACTCGGAATTCGGACTATTGGTGATTTGGCTGAGTATACAGATCAACAGGCACTTAAAAAGTTGATTGGTGACAAACAAGCTACGTGGTTGCATCAACGTGCAAAAGGTAATGGAAATTATACAATTATGACAGCAACCAAAGAAGAACTCGATAGTATCGGACATTCACGTACTTTTGCGAGTGACACAATTGAAGAACGAGAACTAGAAAAACAGTTACAAAAATTATCCGAACTCGTGATTAAGCGCCTGATCCAACAGCAAGTTATGGCAAAAACAGTGCAAGTCACAATTCGTAACCAACACTTTGAAACGATTACACGATCATTGACTGCCCCAAGTTACTATAAAACCGAAGAAGAAATTTTTCTTGCCGCCTTGAATGTCTTTTGGGAACATTGGGATGGGACACCGGTCAGACTACTTGGAGTTACATTGCAGAATTTGCTGCCAAAGCAATATGTCTACGAACAGCTCCGACTTTTTTAAAGTATAAACATTGACATTCTTCTATATGAATGCTATGCTAAGTGCATAAATAAGGAAATAAGGGAGAAAAAACGATGTTAAACCGTAAACCACGAGTTGCTTTTATCTGTGTTCACAATTCTTGCCGTTCACAAATGGCTGAAGCATTAGGAAAACATTTTGCGAGTGATGTTTTTGAATCATACTCAGCAGGAACTGAATTGCGTCCACAAATCAATCAAGATGCTGTACGAATCATTCAAGATTTATATAGTATTGATATGAATGCGACCCAATCATCAAAATTATTAGCGGATATTCCAGAAGTTGATATTGTTATCACAATGGGATGTAATGTAGACTGTCCGTTTTTACCATGTCAACACCGCGAAGACTGGGGGTTAGATGATCCAAGTCATCAAGCAGATGAAGCATTTATTTATACAGCGCAAACAATCGAAGCAAAAATTCAAGATTTAAAAGCTCGAATTCAGCAAGGTAGCATTCAGCTGAATGCTAATACAGCAGTGTAAATTATCGGATAATCTTGGAAAATCAGTAACGCATAGCGGCACTGATTTTTTGTTTGTCTAAAGTCACTTTTTTTGAAAATTCACACAAAGTGGCGTATAATGGTTGTTGATATCTGCAAATGACATGCGTAAGAAAGTTGACAGCACGAAGAGGAGAAGAAGGAATGGCAAAAGGAAAAGATTTAACTCAAGGAAAAGAATTACGAGTATTGCTGCAATTAGCAATTCCAATTATGCTAAGCTCGTTGTTGCAGATGACATATAATTTTGTCGATATGATTTTTGTTGGTCGTCTAGGAAGTGATGCAATAGCGAGCGTTGGGACAGCAGGGTCATTTATCAATTTAGGTTATGCGATTAATGCCCTCGTTGTTATTGGTGCTGGTATTAAAATTTCGCATGCAGTTGGTGCCAAAAATCAAGAACAAACAGGCCAGTATTTACATGCTGCCTATTGGTTTAATGGTGTGATTGCACTGGGTTATGCGACCTTTTTACTTGTCTTTCTCAAACCATTAATTCAATTTTTTGCTTTACCGGCTCATGTAAGCGGTATGGCCGAAGGTTACTTAGCAATTAGTGCTTTTATGCTCATTCCGAGCTTTTTCAATATTTTATATAGTCGATTGTTCAGTAGTTTTGGAGATAGTAAAACCGCACTTCGTGTCAGTATGATTGGTGTTGTAGTCAATATACTACTAGATCCGATTTTTATCTTTGGCCTGGATTTAGGGGTGAATGGTGCCGCCCTTGCAAGTGTGACTGCAAATATGATCATGACACTATTATTTGTTTGGTACTCTCGACATTGGATGCCACAAACAATGAAAAAATTTATTCGTGTCCCAAAAAGTTGTTTTCAAGCGATTGCGAAACTCGGGTTTCCGATGACGACGCAACGGATTCTCTTTACGTTGATTGGGATTTTGATGGCCCGTTTGATTGCAAATTTTGGTGCAGATGCGATTGCTGCTCAGAAGATTGGTTTACAAATCGAATCATTAACTTTTATGGTAATTGGGGGCTTAAATGCAGCGACTGCAAGTTTTATCGGTCAAAATTATGGTGCGAAGTTATGGCCACGTATTCGGCAAGGCTATCGAAGTGCAATTTTGGTTGCTATTGCATACACACTTGTGACGATGACCATTTTCTTAGTTTTCCCAGAACCGATTGTTCGTGTGTTTGTTGATACACCAGAGACTGTGCAACTGGCTGTTGATTACTTACGAATTATTGGTTTAACACAATTGTTTTCTGCGGTCGAGATGGTGACAAATGGTGCCTTCTCAGGCCTTGGTCAAGCCAAATATCCCGCGATAATCAGTATTACATTTACGGCTTTGCGCTTGCCAATTGCGATTCTTTTAATGCCGTTTATTGGCTTGAATGGTGTGTGGTGGAGTCTCGCAATTAGTAGTGCTTTGAAGGGAATAATTGCCTACTTAGTGTTCCAAAAGAAAGGATTGAAGCAACATGAAGAAAATTTTAAAGCAGTGTAGTCCCTACGAATTGAGTCAGGGGAATTTTGGTCTTGAACGTGAGGCTTTACGAGTGCAAGACAATGGTGAACTTGCTGTGAGTGAACATCCTGTCATCTTTGGTGACAAACTCAATCATCCGTATATTACAACTGACTTTGCTGAAAGCCAACTCGAGTTGATTACACCAGTTTTTCCAACTCCAGCGAAAGCACACGAATTCTTGACGGCACTGTATGATATTACTGCTCTAGAACTCGAAAATGAATGGCTTTGGCCGCAATCAATGCCGTGTATTGTTGATGATGAAACACAAGTGACCTTGGCAACGTATAACCATGGACCGAACGGCGAAAGTGCTCGTGCTTATCGTGAGCATTTAGCACAACGTTACGGTGTTAAAAAACAATTGATTTCTGGGATTCATTTTAATTTTTCGTTTGCTGAGCCATTATTACAAAAATGGTATCAATTGAGTGAATCGCATTTACCCTATCAAACCTTTAAAGATAATGTCTATTTAAAATTAGTGCGCCAATACTTACGTTATCGGTGGTTGCTCGTGTATTTATTTGGGGCAACATCAACTTTACATGAGAGTTATTGTCGTGAATGCGAAAGTGATGAACATACTGTTTCTTTGCGTAATAGTAGTTGCGGCTATCAAAATGAAACACCACTATATGCTGATTACCGCTCATTGTCGGCATATGTTGCGAGTGTCGAAAAATTTATGCATGATGGTTTAATTTACTCACCGAAAGAATTTTACAATCAAATTCGTCTCAAATCGAAAAATGAACAACAACCATTAACATCGTTACTTCATGATGGTGTACAATATGTTGAAATGCGGACAATTGATATCAATCCCTTTGAAAAAGCTGGGGTTGCGAAAGTAGATTTAGAATTTTTGCAATTATTTTCGCTCTTCCTCTTAACAATACCGGAAACAACATATGATGATTGGCAAGAAGAAGCACAATACAATTACCAACAAGTGGCTTTACGTGGACGGGTTGGTGAGTGTGAATTACTTCATGATGGTGAAGCCGTGTCTTTACAAGTATGGGGACAAGCATTGGTAGCTAAAATGCAAACATTTAATCAAGAATTGGGACTTGCTTTTGCTGATGCCTTAAAATCAGTAAAATCACGAATTGAAGATCCTTCTACAACATATGCTGCGCGAATTGCGAGATTGGTAAAGCAACATGGTTATGTAAAAGCCCATATGATTCTTGCCAAAAATTATTATGCTCAGGCACAAGAGCAAGCCTATCGGCTCCAAGGCTTTGAGCATTTAGAATTATCGACACAAATCTTGTTGCGTGATGCGATTAAACATGGAATTGAAGTCGAGGTACTTGATGAAACTGATAATTTTATCGCTTTGAAAAAGGGCGATAAAATCGAGTATGTGCAACAAGCAACCAAAACGTCATTAGATAGTTATAGTACCGTCCTTGTCATGGAAAATAAAGTTGTCACTAAAACCGTCCTAGAACGAGCAAATATTCCGGTGCCACAAGGGCAAGTTTTTCAAGAAATTTCGCAAGCACAAAGTGCCTATGAACAATTTGCCCACCGTGGATTTGTTGTCAAACCCAAATCAACAAATTTTGGATTAGGAATATCGATTTTTACTCATGGATGTGATTTGGCTGACTATACGAAAGCGCTCGAAATTGCCTTTGCACATGATCACGATGTCATTGTCGAAGCCTTTGTCAGTGGGAAAGAATATCGCTTTTTGATCATTAACCAGGAAGTTGTTGGTGTTTTACACCGAGTGCCAGCAAATGTTTTGGGAAATGGTGAGATGAGTATCCGCGAGTTAGTTGCACAAAAAAACTTGGATCCATTGCGTGGTGTTGGCTATAAAACGCCATTAGAAAAAATCAAGTTAGACGATAGTGCGCGCCTCTTCTTGGCTCAACAACATTTCAATTTCGATAGTATTCCTAGTCAAAATCAAGTGGTTTATTTGCGCGAAAATTCAAATATTAGTACAGGTGGCGATAGTTTGGATTTTACTGATTTGATTCACCCAAGTTACTTTGAAGTTGCGAAGCAAGCAGCGGCAGCAGTTCAAGCAAATATTTGTGGTGTTGATATGATGATTCAAGATATTCACCAGTTTGATGCCACGCATGAATACGCGATTATTGAGTTAAACTTTAACCCAGCCATCCATATTCATTGTTTTCCGTATCAAGGAAGTAATCGTCAAGCCGGAATGAAAATTTTACAAGCACTCAATTTAGTAGAGTAGCCGATTAGTATAACAAAAAAGATGCTCAGTTCAAAACTGAGCATCTTTTTTGTTATGAAGGTAGATTGGAATTCGGTATGGAGAGAGCAATGTCAGCTGCGGTAATTTGATTACGACCAGCGACTTTTGCTTGATAGAGAGCTGTATCAGCTTCGGCAATTAATGTCGTTAATTTTTTTGTGGCTACAGATAGACTATAACCAATACTCATTGTCACCGTACTCTCAGCAGTGATGCCATGGTGAGGAATTTGTGCGGTCTGAAGCACTGTTTGGAACTGATGGAGTTTTCTAACAAAAGTCGCTTCATTCACATTCGCGGCAACAATCAAAAACTCTTCACCACCGTAGCGAATTAAATGGTAATCAGGACATGTGCTCCGTAATAAATCAGCAAATTTTTTGAGTAGTGTATCACCAGCAAGGTGGCCATAGAAGTCATTATATTTTTTAAAGAAATCCAAATCAATCATGGCGCATGCCAGTGGCAGATTTTCAGTAGACTGATATTCTAAATTTGCCAATGCTTGACGGTTACCAAGCTTCGTAAGGGGATCAGTAATCGCTTGCGTATAAATTTGTTGATAGGTCGTATTTGCTTGGACGAGTAAATTGGTAATCGTTTGATCGTGATAGCGTGATTTATAGGCGACGAGGGCATGATTTTTTTGATTAGCAACGAGTTCGTGGCGAAGCGCATCGAAGTATTCAAAATGTTCGATAGCATTTTCGAATTGTTCAAGAGCTGCAAATGCTTGGCTGAGCTCATAGTGGAGCGTACTTTGTAACTGAAGATTGGGAGTTTTTTGATTGATACGTAAGGCATCAAGAAAATAATTTTTAGCAGAAATAAATTGGTGTGAACGTAAGGCAATTTTACCACGTAGCCGCAACCAATTGAGTTGAAATAAAGGGAAAAGTTCGTGATACCAAAGACTTGCAAGTAACTCTTCAGCTCCTTCAATCGTTGTAGCAAAATGGGGAAGGGTATTTTTGAGATCTGCTAACTCAATCTCAACTTCTAAGCAAGCGAGTGAGAATTGTAAAATAACTTTTTGTTCTGATTTTTTTAAATTGTTGATATCTTCCAGAAGGGGACGGAGCTGGTGGGCTTTTTCATATTGGTAACTTTTTTGGAAAAAAGTTATTGCATCAATAATGCTCATAAAATAGTAAAAGGCATCAATATTTTGTTCCCAAAGGGGAGAGGAGACAAGTTGTTCGTAGAGCATCGTTGTCTCTTCCGGGTTATTCGTATTACTTGAAGCAAAAGCGAGCCCTTTGAGCGTGAGAAGGGTGAGTGGCGTGTTTGGTAGGATCTCCAACATCGACTGTGCTTTTTCGAAGCAAGTAATTGCCAGTAATGGGTTGGGTAATTCATCTAAATAAAAATGTCCAAGTTCAAAGTAAAGGTAGGCGGTAATCATCGTTTCCCGAAGTTTAGGCAAGAGCATCGAAAGTTGCAAGCGTAAATAGAAGATGCGCGAGTGATGTGCCGGATTAGGTTGTAAACTAATCATCAATTTTGCTAGCAAATAACCATAATACTCAGAAGGTAATGTTTCGCGTAACTGTTGTAAAGCGTGATGAATGTGCTCTTTTTCGAGTAAAAAATTGGTAATAGTTTGATAAATATGTAAGAAGTAGAGTGATTCAGCGGGAATTTCTTCATGAGAAACACTTGCGAAAAGGGTACTAGCATCAGTATATTTTTTTTGCCGAAACGCGACAAGCGCCTGTAAATAGCGACTAAAATGAAACCGCTGAGGATTAAATTCTAGTTCTAAGCGTAGGCGAAGTTGGCGGAAATATTCAGTGGAAAAATAAGCACCGGTGTGAAAGAGAAGGTCTTGTTCAAGTTTAATAAAATAACGGTAGTTAATAGCTGAATAGCGATGGTTCATAGAGTAACTCCTTTTTTGATCAGCAATTTAATTGAAACGGACATGATTACGTCCATTAGCTTTGACTTGGTATAGTGCTTGATCCGCCAATTGGAAAGCGACCTCAAAATCAAATTCTGGTTGTTGCTGCCAATTGGCACCAATGCTGACGGTAACAGTTTGCGTGTTAGTTTGTAATGATAGCTCAATGGGTGTTTGGCCAATAGTATCAACGAGTTGAATTAAGGTTTTGGAAAAAAGTTGATAATCATTTCCATAGTAAAGGAGTAAGAATTCCTCACCACCATAACGGAAAGCTTTATAATCAGGAGATAATTCTTGCAAAATTACACCGGCAACAGTTTTGAGCGCACGATCGCCATTTTGATGGCCGAAAGTATCATTAAATTGTTTGAAATAATCACAATCAAGGATAGCACAAGCCGTTGGGGTTGAAGCTTCAAGTTCTTGGTATAAAACTTGGCGGGTAAAGAGTTTAGTGAGGGGGTCATACTGGTGGTGTTGTTTTAACAAACTTGTTGAAGCTTCGATTTTCTCAAGCTGTTGTTGTTGGAGTTGACGATCAAAAGCATCATATTCTGATTTGAATTGATTCGAAAAATTTTGGAGATGCCACATTGTAAAACAGTCATCATAAGCTTGATAGTAACTCCAGGCTAAGAGATAATCAGCGAGTGACTTATAGGTTGTAGCAATTTTTTTATAAAGAGAGGCAATTGCTAAATGCTTTCCTGGTGCATGCTCGTGTAAAATATTTAAATGCGTCAAATAAATATAGAGTAGCTGCTCGGGATTATCATGAAATTGTTCATGGATAAAAGCTTCGAGATTGAGAAAATCTGCTTCAAGGTGTGGAAGTAGGCGAATATCAAGGGCTAAGTAGGCATCAGAAAGGTGGAGAAATTGCTGCCAAACAATTTCAAATGTTGCTTGTGGTTGGTAACATTTGAGAAAGAGTTCAGAAAGTTGAACATACACGTGAATTTCTGCTGTTTGTGCGATTTTGTTGGCAAACAAACTTAATTCATGCTGCCATGTCTGTGCTCGCTCAAGTTGATTGTTCTCAAGATAGGTCAGAATCACATGATAGTATGTTGGAATCAGTTGGGTTGCAGTAATAGTTTGATTTTGCTTATGAAAATCTAATGCGCGTAGCAAATAAGAAAGTGCTTCTTCAGTTAAGTGATTATTGCGATAAATCATCCCAATATTATGTAAAAAAGCAAATTCAAGTTGTGCAGCTTCATTTTTTTGGGCAAGCTGAAAGCCATGCATGTTTGAGTGAAGTCCAAGCTCGGTCTTATCAATAACAGATGTGTACGTATCGGCAATGAAATAGGTTGCCAGTGCACAAATAGGCAGTGAGAGTTGAGCTATCTGTTCTTGAAAAGAGAGTAGTCGCTTCTCTAATTGAAATAATAGTTTTGGTTCACGACCAAGACGCTTCAATAAAAAACATTCAGCAAAAATGCGATGTTCATCTGAAGCTGTTGCTTGCCACTTGGCAAAATCATCAAGGTGTTCGCCTAATTGGGGGGTTACTTGTAGGCGGAAAATCCACAGAAGCGTATCAAAAAAATGACGAGAATATTTTGGAAGTTGTTGACGAACAATAGGTGAAAAAGTCTGCTGTGCTGCAATAAAATCACCTTGATAAAATTGGAGCCAGGCCTGTGTCAACAAATAACTATCTCGATGTGTGAAAATGGTTAATTGCTGAAATTGATTTTGTAATTGTAAAAATCGAGCATGGGCAGGATTGGGTAAATCTCGAAAGAGTAGTGTAGATAAATCAGTTAAAATTTGATCAAATTGCATAATTTTTTCGTTCATGGAATACTATCATCCCCTTTAACAATATATTAATACAAAAGCTAGCTTTATACAAGGAAAAGGGTTTCTTAACCTGAAAAAATCATCGTTTTTTCAAAAATAAGAGACGGTAACGCTTAGTGATTCTGTATAAAAAATGAAGTTTATTTTCTGGGGAATTTAGCTAAAAATAAAAAAGTTGAAAACGGCAAAGAAATTGTTAAAATAATGGTGTTATCTGGCAAAGAAAGAAGAGGATAAAATGAAAACAAAAAATGGGAAAGAGTTGGTCACAATAGGTTCAATGCTCGTTGCCTTGGGAATTGTCTATGGTGATATTGGGA
Organism: Firmicutes bacterium ZOR0006; assembly: GCA_000798955.1. GTDB lineage: Bacteria > Bacillota_I > Bacilli_A > Culicoidibacterales > ZOR0006 > ZOR0006. The sequence continues at coordinate 41,587 of JTLC01000034.1, forward strand.
CGTCACCACTGTATGTGATGCGCTCAATATTAGAAGCAAATCATGGTATTGTGACCCAAGAATTAATTTATGGAGCAGTTTCTTTAGTTTTTTGGACGTTGACGCTTCAAACAACATTAAAATATGTGATTTTCACACTCCAAGCTGATAATCACGGTGAAGGCGGAATTTTTTCACTGTATACACTTGTTCGTAAGCGAGCGAAATGGCTGATTATTCCCGCAGTTATTGGTGGAGCTGCTTTGTTAGCCGATGGGATGATTACACCTGCCGTAACCGTTACTTCGGCAATTGAAGGACTCGAACTTGTCGTTTCGCTCACTCGAATTGAAATTGTTGGGATTGTCTTGGTGATTTTAGCGATTCTCTTTATTTTCCAACAATTTGGCACCAAAGCGATTGGGAAGATTTTTGGCCCGCTCATGTTCATCTGGTTTGGTATGCTCGCTGTTTTAGGCTTTGTCCATTTCCTGGATCATTTACCAATTATTGCAGCATTGAATCCGTATTACGGACTTAAATTATTGGTGACGAATCCACAAAGTGTCTATTTATTAGGAGCTGTTTTCTTATGTACAACTGGTGCGGAAGCACTATATTCTGATTTGGGTCACTGTGGGCGCAGAAATATCCACTATACCTGGTTTTTTGTCAAAATCTGTCTCGTCTTCAATTATTTAGGCCAAGGTGCTTGGTTGATGCAATATGTAGGAAAAGAAGTTACAATCAATCCATTCTTTGGCTTAATGCCAAGTTGGTTTCTGCTCATTGGTATCGCAATTGCGACCGTGGCAGCAATCATTGCAAGTCAGGCTTTAATTTCAGGTTCATTCACTTTGGTGTCTGAAGCTATTAAATTGAATGTCTTTCCACGGCTATCGGTTCGCTACCCAAACGATAGCAAAGGACAAATTTATGTGCCGACAATTAACTATTCACTGTGGTTAGGATGTAGCTTGCTTGTCTTATACTTCCAAGATTCAGCAAAAATGGAGGCAGCATACGGACTAGCAATTACAGTAACGATGCTAATGACAACAATTTTATTGTATCAATTTTTACGACTCAAAGGTCATTCGCAATGGCAAGCAGTTCCTCTGTTGCTTTTATTTGGCGGAATTGAACTAAGCTTTCTCTATGCGAACCTCTTTAAATTTATTAACGGTGGCTATATCACTATTTTAGTTGCTGGTTTAATTTTAATTTTGATGTTTATTTGGATTCGTGGGGGAATTGTAAAAAATCGTTATCAAGAGTATGTCCCATTTTACGCATACCGAGAGCAGTTTCAAAGTTTGCAGCGAGATGATGATTTGAAACGCTATGCAACTCATGTTGTGTATTTGAGTGAGGCGGAACACGATGGTGAAATAGAAGCGAAAATTCTATATTCGATTTTCAACAAACGTCCGAAAAAAGCTAATTTTTATTGGTTTGTTCATATCCGTGTGACTGATGAACCGTATACAAATGAATATCGCGTTACAACGATTGTGCCAAATCAAATATATCGCGTCGAATTTATTTTAGGATTCCGTGTACAGCAGCGAATCAATATCTTTTTGCGACAAGTTATTCATGATTTACAAGCAAGCGGTGAATTTCAGTGGCAGCCAAAAGATTATATGCTGACAACTAATCAGCGTGAAACATTTGGCGATTTCCGCTTTGTTTTACTGCAAGAAGTCTTATCGAATGAGAGTGGTTTGTCTTACTGGGATGAACGAATGTTTGTTTGGCGAGCTACAATTAAACGAATGACGGTTTCACCAGCCAAATGGTTTGGCATCGATACGAGTAATGTCGATGTTGAGACTGTGCCAATTCGAATTGGTGATTACGAAACTCATAAACTCGAGCGAGTATAAGCAATAAAAAATCGGAGCTGATAACTAAGCTTCGATTTTTTTGAGTCGTGATTGGCAGAAGGGGAATTTTTGGTTACAATAAAGAAATAAAAGAGAAAGAAGGTACAATCACGATGAACCACTTAATTGAAAAACCACATTCTTCAACACAACGCTTTCAAGGGCGAGTTGTTGGCGTGTATGAAGACCAAGTTATTTTACCAAACGGAACAATGGCACAGCGCGATGTCGTCCGTCATCCAGGTGGCGTATGTGTTTTGGCACTTACGGCAGAACAAGAAGTGATTTTTGTCCGACAATATCGCTACGTCTTAGACCAATTAACGCTTGAAATCCCAGCTGGGAAATTAGACCCAACTGACTCAGAACCCGAGGCAGCAGCACGACGTGAATTAGCAGAAGAAACGCCATACACGGCACAAGCGCTAGAATTATTACATGCATTTTATCCAACACCAGGATTTTGTGATGAAAAATTATATTTATATTTAGCACATGGTGTGGAGCTGAATAGTGAACTAACACCGGATGATGATGAATTTGTTGATGTTGTGACATATCCCTTGCCAGAGGCACTCGCAATGTTGGCGGCCGGAGAGATTACTGATGGCAAGACAATTATGGCCTTACAAGCATACGCGCTTCGTTTAGCTGGAGTCCAAAAATGAATGAACAAATAGTAGATCATCAACTGTGGGAACAAGTTGAAGCTTTTCTAACATATAATACAATTGAAAAAGGCTTGAGCCCACGAACAATTGCAAGCTATCGTCAAAATTTACAGCAATATGTCAAACAACTACGTGCCCAAGGCGTTGAGACGTGGGCAGCAGTGACCTTACAACATATTTATCCTTTACTCGAAAAACAAGTGGACGAAGCCAAGGCACGACGAACAACAGCACAGTTGATTACAACACTTCGCTTATTTCATAAATTTTTATTTTTAGAAGGAGTTGTCACAATTAATGTAGCACAACAATTAGAACTTCCCAAACTTGAACGTCCATTGCCAGTTCATTTAAGTTTTGAAGAAGTGGATCGGCTACTGGCCATTGAAATTAGCGGCAAAAATGCAGCTATTGATTTTCGCAATCTGGTCATGTTAGAAGTGATGTATGGGACAGGAATGCGTGTTTCAGAATTACTCGCTTTAAAATGGGAAGATATCAATTTACTGATGGGTTTTATTCGCTGTGTTGGAAAGGGCGATAAGGAGCGCTTGCTACCTCTAAATGATTATACAATCGGCTTGCTTGAGGAGTATCAAGAACATGCCTATCCAGAGTTGAATAAAAAGCAAAGTAATTATCTTTTTGTGAGTCGACGTGGGGATGTTTTAACCCGCCAAGCTTTTTGGAAAATACTGAAACAATTAGCAATCCAAGCCGGGATTACGAAAACTATTTCGCCCCACACACTTCGCCACTCGTTTGCAACACATCTACTTGAAAATGGTGCGGATTTGCGAAGTGTTCAAGCCTTACTCGGGCATACTGATATCTCAACAACACAGATTTATACGCATATTACTAATCAACGTTTACAACAATTATATGCAAAACATCATCCGCGAGCATAAATTCGGAAAATAACGATGAAAGTTCGGGGAATTTTCCGTGATTTTGATTGAAAAAATCACCAGTAACAGCGGAAATTTGCGAAAAACATGCTATAATAACAATACAAAATTTAACTGAGGTGAGAGTTATGAAGAATTTCAAACGTGCATTTATTATTATTCTTGATTCGGCAGGGATTGGTGAAATGCCAGATGCAGCACAGTACGGCGATACTGGTGCTAATACGATTGGTCATATTGCTGAGGCAAAAGGTGGCCTTCATGTGCCAACATTGGCGAGTATGGGGCTAGGGAAAATTGCACCATTAATGGGTGTTGAGGCACCGGAAGCAACAGCGGCATATTATACGAAAATGGCTGAGTTATCAGTTGGAAAAGACACAATGACAGGACATTGGGAATTTATGGGTCTCCATATTACTGAACCGTTCCAGGTTTTTACTGACACAGGGTTTCCGAAAGAGTTACTTGATGAACTAACGGCACGAACTGGCTATGAATTTATCGGGAATTACTCGGCAAGTGGTACTGAAATCTTGGATGATCTTGGTGAAGAGCACATGACGACAAAAAAATTAATCGTATATACATCAGCTGATTCTGTCCTTCAAATTGCGGCTCATGAAGAAATTGTTCCAATTGAAGAATTGTGGCGAATTTGTGAGATTGCTCGTGAAGTTACATTGAAAGATGAGTGGAAAGTAGGGCGAATTATTGCTCGTCCATTTATTGGTAGCGGGAAAGGACATTTCCAACGGACGCCAAATCGCCATGATTATGCGTTAAAACCATTTGATAAAACAGTCATGAACTTCCTTGAAGAAAGTGGCTATGATGTCATTTCTTTAGGGAAAATTTCGGATATTTATGATGGTGAAGGTGTCACACAAGCAATTAAAACAAAATCAAATGATGATGGTATGGCGAAAATAGTTGAAGTCGCAAAAACAGACTTCAAGGGATTAGCCTATCTGAACTTGGTAGATTTTGATGCGGTTTATGGGCATCGACGTAATGCCGTTGGGTATGGTGATGCACTCGAAACATTTGATGCGCAATTACCAGAACTATTAGCACAACTTCAAGCAGATGATGTGTTATTTATTACGGCTGACCATGGAAATGATCCGACAGCACCAGGAAGTGATCATACTCGTGAATATGTACCATTACTTGTTTATAGCAAAGCTTTTACAGCACCAGGAGCTTTAACAGTCCGTGAATCATTTGCTGATCTTGGTGCAACGATTGCACAAATTTTTGATGTTCAAGAACCGGCAATTGGGACGAGCTTTGCGGATGTGCTTGAATAATTTTCAAAATTTAGTATGATTATGGAACAAGCATGCATAGCGGAAAACAAATGAGGTGTATTTATTTATGAAAGAAATCGATTTGAAAATCAATGGGCAAATTAAGCGTTTAACAAATAAGACGTTTAAATTTGATGAGCGTATTGGTGAAGGCTGGTTTTCAGCCGTATACTTTTTAAAAACGCAACAAATTGTTGAGAAATTCCAATCAGAAAATACGGTAACGATGCAATTTTTTCAACGTCGCAACGCAATTCTATGTGGAATTGATGAAGCAATTGCGCTCTTACATACTTTTGCGAAAAATCCAGAACAACTTGAAATCCATGCACTTCATGACGGTGATTCAATCACCCCGTTTGAAACGGTATTAACAATTACCGGACCTTACCAAGCGTTTGGCTATCTAGAAGGTTTAATCGATGGGATTTTAGCACGACGAACTTCAGTAGCAACACATGTATACGAAGTTGTCAAAGCGACGGGTGATAAAGGTGTTATTTTCATGGGTGACCGTGATGATCATTATCAACAACAATCAGGTGACGGTTATGCTGCTTACATTGGGGGTATGACAGCACAAGCAACTCACGCCATGAATGAATGGTGGGGGAAGCAAGGCATGGGAACAATGCCGCACGCCTTAATTCAAATTTTCAATGGTGATATTGTTGCAGCAGCTCGGGCATATCATGCAACATTCCCAGATGATAATTTAGTCGCACTCGTTGATTATAATAATGATGTGATTGCTGATACGCTAAAGGTGGCAAATGAATTTGGTGAAAAACTCTATGGTGTACGTATCGATACATCAGCAACGATGATTGACCAGTATTTTATGCGTCATCCTGAAGTGCTCGGTACATTTGATCCTCGTGGAGTCAATCCTGAGCTGATTTTTGCATTACGAAAAGCACTTGATGATGCTGGACACAAGCATGTGAAAATTATTGCAAGTGGTGGTCTAACAGCCGCAAAAATTCGCCGATTTGAAGAAATTGGGACACCAGTGGATACATACGGAGTCGGATCAAGTCTCCTAAAAGTCAATATCGGCTTTACTGGTGATAACGTGAAATTGAATGGTGAAGATCAAGCGAAAGCAGGTCGCCTCTACCGTCCGAACCCTCGTTTAGAAAAAGTTGATTATATAAAGGAGCACTAGCATGGATTTACAAGCATATATTGATTACTTAGTCACATGGCTACAAGAGACAGTTGCTAAAACTGGAACAAAAGGATTAATTGTTGGCGTAAGTGGTGGAATTGATTCAGCACTTGTGGCACACTTGATTAAACGTGCATGTCCGCAAACATCTTTAGGTGTTATTCTTCCGTGTAATAGTAATCCACAAGATAAAGCTGATGCGCTTGCTGTCATTGCGAGTGCTGGTATTGACTTTGTAGAAGTTGATTTATCAGCAACACGTGATGCCTTGATTGGTGAAATTCGTGAGGTGACTGAGACAACGACACCTCAATGGCAGCTTGTAGATGGGAACTTACGGGCACGTTTACGAATGACAACACTGTATGCGTTAGCACAAAATCACGGATATCTCGTAGTAGGAACAGATAATGCTGCTGAATGGCATACTGGGTATTTTACGAAGTTTGGTGATGGTGGTGTTGATTTAGTACCACTTGTGCACTTAACTAAAGGTCAAGTACGTGAAGCAGCACGTCTTGTTGGTGTGCCGGAACAAGTCATTACCAAAGCGCCAACTGCGGGGTTATGGGAAGGCCAAACCGATGAAAATGAGATGGGCACAACATATGATATGATTGATGCTTATTTACTTGGTGAAACAATTCCTGACCATGATCGCCAAATTATTGAGCGATTACACACTGTATCGGCTCATAAACGCACAACGGCAGCAGCACCGGTTTCGATGCATGGTGAAACAAAATAAAGCAAAAAGTGATGTGTAACAACATCGCTTTTTTCATGATTACATCCATTCACGACAAAAAGAACGTAATAATTCCATGAAACACAATGAGAAGAGTTTTCGCCCTTTCTTTTTTTTGCTATAATGAATGATAGAAAAGAGTGAGAAATTATGTACGCATCAATTGAAGGAACGATTCAACATGTATTGGCGGATCGCATCATTATTAAAAATTCTGGAATTGGTTACAATGTATTTACACCATATCCGTATGATTTTACGGTCGGTAGTATCGCAGAATTCATGACATATACACATGTCCGCGAAGACCAAATAAGTTTATTCGGTTTTAAAACATTGGCGGAAAAAGATATTTTTGTCCGTTTTTTACAAGTGAAAGGTATTGGCCCAAAAGCGGCAACCGCAATTCTCGGTTCAACAACGGTTGACCAGTGCTTACAAGCAGTAGCCGAAAATGACGTCGCCTTCTTTAAAAAAATTCCTGGTATTGGTCCAAAATCAGCACAACAAATTATTCTTGATCTTCAAGGAAAATTAGCAGGAATTGAAACGAGTGGTCCAAAAAATATCGCATTAGAAGAAGCGATTGAAGCGTTATTAGCGCTAGGATATTCAACAAAAGAAGTCGAACGAGTAAAGAAAGTCTTGCAGTCAGAAGCTGTGATGACGGTTGAAAATTATATTAAAAAAGGACTACAGGTTTTATTGAAGTAAGGAAGTGAAGAATGGAAACACGTCTCATGGATCAAAATTTACATACGGATGACCAAGAGTTAAGTTTGCGACCAGTTCGCCTGAATCAATATATTGGTCAAAATAAAGTTAAGGCAAATATTCAAGTTTTTATCGAAGCAGCTAAACTCCGCTCTGAAGCACTTGATCACATTTTATTATATGGTCCACCGGGGTTAGGAAAGACGACATTAGCAGCGATTATTGCCCATGAACTAGGGGTGAATATTCGGTATACGAGTGGCCCAACGCTAGAACGTAGTGGTGATTTAGCCGCAATTTTATCAGCACTTGAACCTGGTGATGTTTTATTTATTGATGAGATTCATCGAATGCCACGAAATATAGAAGAGATTTTATATCCAGCAATGGAAGACTATTGTTTGGATATTATTATTGGTAAGGATGCTTCAGCACGAAATGTCCGAATTGATTTACCACCATTTACACTCGTTGGTGCAACAACTCGAGCAGGTGATTTGTCAGCACCATTACGTGATCGCTTTGGCGTTATGTCGCGGTTAGAGTACTATTCAATTGAAGAATTAACTTTAATTGTTGAACGGACAGCAACTATTTTTGATTTAACGATTGAGCCACAAGCAGCAGTCGAAATTGGTCGACGCTCACGGGGAACGCCGCGAATTGCAAACCGTATTTTCCGCCGGGTTCGTGATTTTGCCCAAGTTTATGGAAGTGATACAATCACGACTGTAATTGCGAAGGAAGCATTAACACGCCTTGAGATTGATGCTTATGGTCTTGATCATGTCGACCATAAATTGTTACTGGGTATGATTGAACGTTTTCGTGGTGGCCCTGTTGGTCTAGAAGCATTAGCAGCATCGATTGCGGAAGAAGCGCAAACTATTGAAGATGTCTATGAACCGTTCTTATTACAAGAAGGTTTTATTCAAAGAACACCGCGAGGGCGTGTTGCGACTCGCAAAGCATATGAACATTTACAATTACCAATTCCTGAACATATTATTTAAGAGAAAGTAGTGAGACACATGCGTGTAGAAGATTTTGATTTTGAATTACCTGAGCGTTTGATTGCGCAGACACCACTAGCGGATCGTTCAAGTTCCAAATTAATGGTTGTCAATAAAGACGCCCAAACAATAAGTCACGATGTTTTTAGCCACCTTTTAAATTATTTGCAAGCTGGCGATTGCCTCGTGCTAAATGATTCAAAGGTGATACCAGCTCGCCTTCATGGTGCTAAAGCAGAAACTGGCGGACATGTTGAATTACTCTTGTTAAAAGAAACAATGGCAAATCATTGGGAAGCCTTAGTTAAGCCCGCAAAACGTGTTAAAGTTGGAACGAAAATTATCTTTGGTGAGGGACAACTTGTTGCCGAATGTACGGATATTCTCGCTGATGGTGGACGGATATTCCACATGCAGTATGAGGGAATATTTTATGAAGTTCTTGATCAATTAGGGACAATGCCATTACCCCCATACATTACAGAACAACTCGAAGATCGTGATCGCTATCAGACGGTTTATGCCAAGCACCAAGGTTCAGCAGCAGCACCAACGGCAGGATTACATTTTACGCCGGAATTATTAGCCGCATTGGAGGATAAGGGGGTTAATATTTTAACCGTCACATTACATGTTGGATTAGGCACATTCCGTCCAGTTGCTGTCGATACAATTGATGAACATACGATGCATGCGGAATACTATGAAATGACTGCAGAAACAGCAGCAACGCTCAATCAAGCGAAAGCTGACGGGCGACGAATCATTACTGTTGGAACAACATCAACACGAACACTCGAATCAATCATGCAATTGTACGGGCAGTTCCAAGCATGTTCAGGTTGGACAGATATCTTCATCTATCCAGGGTATGAATTTAAAGCAATTGATGGACTCGTGACAAATTTCCATTTGCCAAAATCAACACTCATCATGTTAATCAGTGCATTTGCGAATCAAGAGTTGATTATGAACGCATACCATGAAGCAATTGCGAATGAATATCGTTTCTTTAGCTTCGGGGATTCAATGTTCATCTACTAGAGTGCCCGACAGCGGTGCTATCACACAAGCAATTCAGGATAGCAGCAAATCGGTATGTGAAAAAAGGAATAAATGTGAACGAAG
>JTLC01000035.1 GCA_000798955.1 Firmicutes bacterium ZOR0006
AAAAAAATATTTTTTGCGTATAATTGAGAAGGCACTGTGTTAAACACGATGTTTACTATTACTAAACAAACCTGTTTAAGACAGCAAAAGGAGTAGATGATGATGTTAATCGGAAAAAAATTAAAAAATTTACGAATTGAAAAAGGATTGACACAAGAAGAACTCGGTGAACGTACTGATTTAAGCAAAGGGTATATTTCGCAATTAGAACGCGATTTAAGTGTTCCAGCAATTGATACTTTTTTTGCTATTCTTGAAGTCCTCGGTTGTTCTCCCAAAGAATTTTTTGATGAAGAAGAAAGTCGTCAAAAAGTTGTATACCATCAGGAAGAAATTACGGTTTTTGAAGATGAGGACAAAGGCTATAAAGTAGAGTGGCTAATTCCCGAATCAAATGAAAACGAAATGGAACCAATTCGACTGACATTACAAAAAAATGGTGATTTCAAAGAATTTGAACCATCACTATCGGAAACATTTGCCTATGTGTTACGTGGTCAAGTTGCGATTCGTCTCGGAAAACAATTCTTTCACGCTCAAGCTGGGGAAACAATTTATTTTTATGCATCGGAAACTCACCAAATTGTCAATGATTTTGATGGCGAAAGCGAACTCCTCGTTGTCGTCACGGATTCATATTTATAAATAAAATTAGGAGGTTATCTTTATCATGAGTAACACGATTATTCGTTTTGAAAATGTCACAAAAGCTTATGATGACACTGTTGTCCTAAACAATGTCAACTTTGAAATTGAGCGTGGGAAATTTTACACCCTGCTTGGACCATCTGGATGTGGAAAAACAACAATTTTACGCTTAATTGCTGGATTTATCCAACCAACATCAGGGAAAGTTTTTATCGATGATAAGTGCGTAAATACAATCCCGGCCCACTTACGACCAGTGAATACGGTCTTTCAAGATTATGCACTCTTCCCGCACTTAAATGTCTTTGAAAATGTTGCCTTTGGATTACGTATTCAAAAAGTTAAAGAAGCAGAAGTCAAAGAACGCGTTGCGAATGCATTAAAATTCGTCAATCTTGAAGAATATCAAACTCGGGAAATTTCTGAAATGTCGGGTGGACAACGGCAACGTGTAGCCATTGCTCGAGCAATTGTCAATCGCCCACAATTAGTGCTTCTTGACGAGCCACTTTCAGCGCTTGATTTAAAATTACGGACAGAAATGCAGTATGAATTGCGCGAATTACAACAACGTTTAGGCATTACTTTTGTGTTTGTTACTCATGATCAAGAGGAAGCTTTAGCATTATCGGATGAAATCTTTGTTTTAAATAAAGGGATTATTCAACAATCAGGAACACCTACTGATATTTATGATGAACCAATTAACCGCTTTGTTGCCGATTTCATCGGTGAATCAAATATTGTTGATGGCTTCATGTTAGAAGATAACCTCGTTTCCTTTGCAAACCGTTCATTTGAATGTGTCGATCAAGGATTTAACCAAAACGAACCAGTTGAAGTGATCATTCGTCCTGAAGATTTAGAAATTACTACTGCTGAACTCGGGAAAATCACGGTACAAGTCGATTCGATTCTTTTCCGTGGTGTTCATTATGAAATGTCATGTTATGATGAGTTCAAAAATGAATGGCTCGTTCATAGTACAAAAAAAGTGGACGTGAATAGCAAAATCGGTCTGAATTTTGGGCCAGAAGCGATTCACATTATGCGTTTAGGGGAAACAGAAGCTGAATTTGACAAACGTTTGGAAGCATATGAAGAATAATCGTTTTGCACGTTTAGCACTTATTCCCTATGCACTTTGGATTGTAATCTTTGTTGTTGCTCCCCTTGTCCTCATTGCTTACAATTCTTTCCTCGATATTGAAGGGCACTTCACATTCGCCAACTACGGAAAACTTCTGTCACCGGTATATATGAAAATGATGTTTAACTCATTCTTCTACTCCCTAATTGTGACGGCAGTCTCACTCCTTGTTGGGTATCCTGTTGCCTATTTTATTTCACGAACGAAACATAAGGGTCTATGGTTAATTTTACTAATCCTCCCTTCATGGATTAATTTATTATTGAAAACATATGCGTTCTTAGGAATTCTTGGGACTGCGGGACCGATCAATGCCTTTTTAGAGGTCATTGGTGTTGGTGGTCAGCAATTATTATTCAATGATTTTAGTTTCGTCCTCGTATCAACCTATATTTTTATTCCGTTTATGATTTTACCAGTGTATAATGCGATTGAAAAAATCAATCCATCCCTGATTTATGCTTCACGTGACTTAGGTGCTTCAAACTGGAAAACATTCCAACGTGTCATTTTCCCACTCACAACCGATGGAATTATGTCCGGATTTCAGCTTGTGTTCATCCCAACTTTATCGTTGTTCATGATTACGCGTTTAATTGCTGGAAACCGTGTCATTACCCTGGGAACTGCTATCGAACAGCACTTCTTAGTGACACAAGACTGGGGAATGGGGGCAGCTATTGCAGTTGTTTTGATTCTCGTGATGGCGATTGTGATGTTTGCAACTCGCAAAATCATCAAATAAATCTGAAGGAGCATTTACTATGGAACAAACAAAAAAATGGTTCGCTAACGGCTATTTGATTTTAGTTTTTGTCATTCTCTATGCCCCAATCCTCTTTTTAACTGCTTACTCATTCAACAGTGGTGGTTCAATGGTCGGATTTGATGGCTTTACGTTAGAGTGGTATCAAGAATTATTTAGCGATACACGACTTTTAATTATCGTCTTAAATACACTTGTGATTGCCTTAATTTCAGCAACAATTGCCACAATTGTTGGTGTTGCTGGTGCTGTCGCTATCCATAACATCGAAAAAACAAAATACCGTTCAATGTTATTAACACTGAATAACATTCTTGTTGTGAGCCCAGATGTTATTATCGGTGCATCATTCTTAATTTTATTTACGATGCTTGGCATCAGCTTAGGCTTCTTCTCGGTATTACTGTCACACATTGCGTTTTCAATTCCAATTGTTGTGATTATGATTTTACCAAAATTAAAGGAGATGAGTCCCACACTTGTCGATGCCGCACAAGATTTAGGGGCTTCACAATGGCAAGTCTTTAGCAAAGTTATTTTGCCATATATTTTACCTGGTGTCTTTGCCGGTTTCTTTACAGCCTTAACATTCTCACTTGATGATTTTGCCGTTACCTTCTTTGTCACTGGGAATGGGTTCAATACTTTAGCGGTTGAAGTCTATTCTTTAGCTCGCCAAGGAATATCATTGAAAATCAATGCATTATCAACGATTATCTTTGCGATTACATTAGCCCTCGTGCTTGGTTATTACTTTTTATCAACGCGAAAAAAACCCAAAACGTTAGGAGGAACTGATTAATGAAAAGTCTCGTTCGTGCTTTTATCGCAATTGTGACAATTAGCATTGCCCTCCTCTTCGGAATCAGTTATCTCAATGCTGCTGAAGGTTATAGTGGTGATAATACTTTGACAATTTTCAACTGGGGTGATTATATTGATCCCGAACTCATTACTCAGTTCGAAGAAGAAACTGGTATCAAAGTCATTTATCAAACGTTTGATTCAAATGAAGCGATGATGACAAAAATCGAACAAGGTGGGACAACATTTGATATTGCTGTCCCTTCAGATTATACAATTGCAAAAATGATTGATGAAGATTTAATCCTCCCAATTGATTATAGTCAAATTGAAGGTATCGAAAATATTGATGAACGCTTCCTTGACCTCTCTTTCGACCCTGATAATAAGTATTCAATCCCTTATTTCTGGGGAACGGTTGGTATCGTCTATAATCCAGACTTGCTCGATGGCAAAGAGCTCACGAGTTGGAATGATTTATGGGATGAATCGTTAAGAAATCAAATTTTTCTTGCCGATGGTGCTCGTGAAGTAGTAGGAATGGCACTCAACAGCCTTGGGTTTTCACTCAACTCTACTGATCCAGCTGAGCTCGCGGCTGCAAGTGGTAAACTTCAAAGCTTAATGCCTAATGTGAAAGCAATTCTTGGTGACGAAATCAAGATGTTACTCGCAAATGAAGAGGCAGCAGTTGGCCTTGTTTGGTCAGGTGATGCCGCAGAAATTATGTATGAGAATGAGGCCTTAACTTATGTAATTCCTGAAGAAGGAACAAACCTTTGGTCAGATAATTTAGTCATTCCTAAAACGGCAAAAAATATTGATGCTGCCTATGCATTCATTAACTTTATGCTCCGTCCGGATGTTGCTGCTCAAAATGCTGACTATGTTGGATACTCAACACCAAATGCTGCTGCTATTGAATTGATGGATCCTGAAGTAACTGAAGATGAGCGTTTCTATCCACCCGCAGAAATTACTGATACACTCGAATACTACGATAATATTGGAAAAGCTAACTTAGCAACATACAATGATATTTTCTTGGAATTCAAAATGTCAGGTCAATAAAAAAATGCACCCCGTCCTTAATTGGGCAGGGTGCATTTTTTACGTTGTGGCAAGATAGACAAAATGTTGTGCTGTTGAATGTACGTCACTATAGTGATAGCGTTGGGTTGTCAGCAATTTCAACTCTGCTGGTGTCCGTACTCCTTCGTGGATACACTGATGTAAAAATTGACCACGGGCAATTTTGGCATATGTTGCCAAGCGTTTAGGTTTGCCATTCGTATAAGACTCAACAAAATCAATTGTAATCGCTGTTTTTGGTAAGAGCTTCGCAAATTCACTCGATGCCAAATTCACCATCACTGGCTGGCCATCTTCAAACAAGCAGCGCTCTTGCCAAAAACTTGTCAGTGATTGCTCCAGTATTGGCAGACTTTGTTTTAAATCGAGTCGATACGGTTGAATGCCGTCAAAAGGTCGGACGCAGCCATATAAAGCTGATAAAATCATCACATGGTTTTGTAAATAGTCACGTTGCTCTTGTGTATATGCCTCTGGTTGTAATTGTTGGAAGACACTGCCTTGATAGAGGTCAATCGCTGCAAATGCCTGTGTAGTTTGATAATAGTGTGCGACTAATTCGGCTTGTTTGGCAGATATTTTCAATTGTTTTTGGAGTTCATCCTCCGTTAAACCTCGAAAATACTGCCGAAATTGTTGTGCTTCAGCCTCAAAACGAGGATGACTGTGAATTTCATGACAGTGCTGAAGTTTCATCGTTTTACTTGGTGATAAGAAAAAATAAATCATGTCTATCTGCTTGCCAATTTGGTAGCAACCTTTCTCTACTCTGAGCTATGCTTCCCAAATCGGCTTCCTTTCTTCGTTTTTTTCATGTTTTAGGCAATCAACTTTTGCTAGCAGCTACAATTAGCTCTCGCATCACGAGCTGTTTCTTTTGGTTTTAGTTTCGGATTTGTTGTTATCACTTGTCTAAAATGCATCGTATCCTTTATTGATTGATTATTTCCCCCACTTTAGCTGTTACAAGCCTTGTTTTTTGGTTTTTTTTTGATTATACTCATTTCAATCAAAAAAAGAAAGGGGGAGCTCTATGCGCCGTTGGTTTTGGAGTAGCGTCTTTTGGCTCATTATTAGCCTGAGTTTTGGTGTGATTGCACGTGAATGGACACGTGCAGCCGGATTTACTGGTGACACAGCCTTATTTCGCGTTCATGGACATGCACTCGTTTTAGGTTGCTTGTGTTCATTACTTATTTTAATCTTGCTCACTGTTTTCAAGTTATCACTCTCACGAGCGTTTTTCTGGTTGTTTCAAATTAGCCTCATTCTCGTGATCAGTGCAATGGCAATTCGTGGGGCTTTGGATATTTCTGCCACTGAGCTGATAGGTCTCAATTATTTCGCTGGTCTCGGTCATATCGCCTTAAGTGTAAGTTTTGGCTGGTTCTTCGTCCGACTCTATCAGGCATTACGTCCTTATGAAAGTTTCCACCAAAAATAATCAGTGTCAAAGAAAAAACACACTTCGTGGAAGTGTGTTTTTTTGCGTAACTCGTGGACATCTAGCCTTTGACCACGTTTCTATTTTACCATGTGTTTCGCAACTAAAACATAAATTTCTGGTATAAAATCAACATTTTTTTTAAAAATTCCTAAAACATTAGGAAAATTCACGATTTTTTAGGTTCGTTACTATTTTGTTCGTGCCAATGGTGGAGTACTTGTTTTTGAATTTCCGCTTGCAATTGTGCCATCTCACGGAGTAATTGTTCATTTTCACTTTCGAGTGTAACTTGATTTTGACTGCTAGCATGTAGTTCTTGCTCTTGGTAACGAAGTTTCTCGCGCAACTCATCAATATGCCGGACTTTTTCTTCTAAACGTTGAATCCAATCCGACTTCTCATGGTAGTGGTAGCGTTCTTCTGTTTCAAACTGGTGATTCAGTTGTAACACATGTTGCTCGAGCAAATTTTTTTCTTGCTGTAAAGTCAAGATTGCACTTTCTCGTGCATAAATTGTCCCTTTGAGCATTTGATTTTGGACTTGCAAGAGTTGCGTTTGTTGTTGCAAATGATCAATGATAGCACGTAAATCATCCTTATCGTGATATGCCGATTTTGCCTGTTCGTTCAGTGTTTGTTCTAAATGTCGATTAACTTGCCGCATTTGTTGTAATTCGTGTTGTAAGTAGCTCAATTGTTCCAAATTCATCGATACGAGTCGTTGGTAATTTTCAATTGTTAATTTCGCTGTCAACGTTTGTGCAGTTTGTCCGTCCTGTTTTTGGGCACGTGCCTCATTTTCATTGGTAAATGTTGCCATTTTCTCCATCTGTTAGCATCCTTCCTTCCGACTACTCTCTTATTTTCCCTTTGAGAATAACAAAAACCACACCACTTTGCATGTACACTCGCACAATATTTACTTGTTTTTTTCTTAAAAGAAATTCATTCGTTTCCCTTTCTTTTTCAGAAAAATTCTTTTATAATGAGAAGAGTTTATATTTAGTTAGCATGCGAAGCTTTTAAGGAGGAATTTTTTTATGAAAAGTAGTAATACTGATTTTCTGGGTACCGCACCACTCGGAAAAGTTTTAATGCAAATGTCAGCGCCAATGGTTGTTGGCTTTGTCGTTCAGGCCCTATACAACATCGTTGATACGATGTTTGTCGGACAATCTGTTGGTGCGATTGGGATTGGTGCCCTTGGCATCGCCTTCCCACTCCAAATTATTTTAATGGCGCTTGGTGGTTTAATCGGTGCTGGTTCTGCCGTCATTATTTCTGTTGAATTAGGGAAAAAAAATAAAACAGTCGCTCGTCGCGTCCTTGGTTCTGCACTTATCACAATTGTGGCACTGGCCTTGTTGTCTGCCGTCATTATTTTCCCAATTTTACCGCAAGTCCTCACTATCTTTGGTTCAACACCGGAAATTTTACCGGGAGCGGTCACATATATGAAATATATCTTGATCGGAATTCCTTTCTTTGCGACAACAATGGTAATTAACCAAACGATGCGTGCTGAAGGAAAACCACAAATTGGGATGACATCAATGGTCATTGCTGCAATTGTCAACGTTGTCCTTGATTATATTTTAATCTTCCCAATGGGTATGGGGATTGAGGGAGCTGCGATTGCAACTATGATTGCACAATTAACAGGATTAGCAGTTACTGTCGGATATGCCTTTGTCTTCAAACATGCCGATGTACAACCACAATTCACTCGTAGCCTGACACTTTTCTTCACTGATGTCAAAGAAATTATCCAACTTGGATTCCCGGCTTTCTTTAATAATATCGCCTCTTCATTAGTGATGATTGTTGCGAATAACTTACTCCGCGCTTTCGGAACATCTGATGATATTGCTGTTTATAGTACAATTTCGAAAATTTTACAATTTGTCACAATGCCGACATTTGGAATTGCGAGTGGTGTCCAGCCAATTGCTGGATATAACCTCGGTGCAAAAAAATTCGATCGCATCCAAGGTGTTTATCACTTAGCTTTAAAAGTGACCTTTGTGCTACTCGTCTTCTTAGCAGCAGTTATCTTCTTCTTCCCTGGACAAATCCTTGCACTCTTCGTGACTGATCCTGAATTTATCGCGTTTTCAATTCAACCAACCCGAATTGCCTTTTTAGGAATTTTCAGCCTTGGATTCTCTATGGTTAGCGCGATTACCTTACAAGCACTCCAATTACAAAAACAAGCAAATATCATTTCGTTATTACGCCAAATTTTAATTTATGTTCCTTTGAGCTTAGTCTTAACGATTGTTTTTTACCTTGTTGATCCACAACTCGCTGTCTTTGGTGTGTGGATTGCTTTCCCTATTGCTGATGTGCTTGCTGCTGTTATTGCCTATGCTATCACTGTAAAAGCGTTGAAAAATTTAACGCATACACATGCTAGTGTACCAGCAAGTGAGTTACAACCTGCACAATAACAATACTTGCTACCAAACAAAAAAACTGACGAATTTTCGTCAGTTTTTTTATTTGGTCTTTTTAGAATAAATCCGCAAAGTTTTTTTGTAAAACAGCAACACGTTGTTGGTGTGCTTCAGGATGAGCTGCTAAAAAGGCTTCCACATCACCAGTGATTTCAATTGTTTCAATCACATCACCTTGTGTCACGGCATTCACCACTTCTTGATCGGCTTCAGAAACAACTTGTCCAAAGATTGTGTGCGCATTGTTTAACCATGGTGTTGGTACATGCGTAATGAAAAATTGTGAACCATTTGTTCCTGGTCCAGCATTTGCCATTGCTAATTTACCTGGTGCATCGAATGTCACATGAGGCACGAATTCATCACCAAAGTTATATCCTGGGCCACCCATTCCTGTTCCAGTTGGATCTCCACCTTGAACCATAAAATCTTCAATAACACGGTGGAATTTGATTCCATTGTAAAATCCAACACTTGCTAACGTCACAAAGTTTACAACTGTTTCTGGTGCAATTTCAGGAAATAGTTCTAAGTGAATTGTTCCTGCTGATGTAATCATTTTTGCTTCTAACTGCATGTTTCATTCTCCTTTAGTTCAATTACTTTCATTATAGCATATCAATTTTTGAACAGATAGTTTTTCTGTTAATTTTCAATCTTAACTTCAAGAATATCTTCAGCATAGAAAATATTTTCGTCAATTTCTAAACTTTCTGGTTCTTTTTCGAACTCGTCAGCATCTACCCAAATGGCAAATCCTTGATATGTTTGTCCGTCTACAGCGACTAAGCGCACATTCTTTTTATGGAAATCATATAAATCTAATTCAGGTTTCTTCATTTAGTTTTCCTCGATTTTGGTCATATTTTGAAATAATGTTAAGCGAAAATCACGAACATGTGTGCCATAGTTTCCTTTATGGTATGGTGTTACTTTGGCTTGAAACTGAATTCGTTGACCACTTTCATATGGTTGCTGTGCTTGAAAAACTGCTGTATATGTCGTCCACAAGTGATCCGTAATCAGTTCACCTGTTGTTTGTAACCGTACATCAGTTAACAAAATCGTTTTTCCTTCGTCGTAACTACCACGTTTTTCTCCAAAGCGCATGACTTTTGCCTCACAGTTGATTGTTTGGTTCGCCCACGTGAGCAATGGTCGGACAGCACCGTGTGCTTGCTTGCGTAAACTCGCCAATTGTTTCAATGTTGCGAGTTGGGAAAACTGCTGTGTCATTGCCAATTCTTGAAAAACATCATACCCATGTTCACCAACATAAATTCCAATCTCGAGCTTTTGGCATTGCGCAAATAAGTCGAGAATCACCTGTTGTTCCGCTGCGGTAAAAGGCATACCTGTCCGATAATAATCACTACTATTATATTCGAGTTTGGCAATTTGGCAGTACCCATCCGGGCGTACGGCTTCGATGATTAATTGCTGGGGATCATAGCCACCTTGAAACTCAATGCCACGCACCTCAATAATGTCATGTGCTTGAATCTGTGCTATTTCCAATGTTTGATAATGAATCATATGTGCTCCTTGTTTCCTTGATTTCTGATTCATTATACCAAAAAAAGTGTCCTGATGATATCATTGATTCCCAAAAAGCTTATTCTGCTGGAGTGGCAATTTCAATTGTTGCTATCGCTGCTTGTAATAAGCGCATTTCTTGAGGGGTTAACGTAATGCCTTTCGTCATTTTATCATGTTCTGGTGACCACTCGCGCAAATCATATTTTGCTGGATGGCCATTCCAACTAATTACATTTAATTCTTTTGTCCAGCCTTGATTCGATTGTGATAAAATTCCTAAGTTCTGTTCAATTGTGTACGTAAAATTATCCATATTTTGTCTCCTTTTTCGACAATCAAATTTGAAGAAAATTTATTCTTCACTTATATATACCCACTTTGACACGCTAGTGGCTTTTTTTTGATAAAAAAATTGATTTTACTGAAAAAGAAGATCACTTCCTGACTTAAAGTGACCTTCTTCGACGATTTTATTCAACAAATTGATTATGATATAGTTCCGCGTAAAAGCCATTTTCTTGCATTAATTCCTGATGATTCCCACGTTCAATGATTTCACCATCACGTAATACGATAATGACATCAGCACGTAAAATTGTTTTCAGGCGATGAGCAATAACAAAGCTCGTCCGTCCATGTAAGACATTATCCATTGCTTTTTGAATTTTTGCTTCCGTAACCGTATCAACATTACTTGTTGCTTCATCAAGAATCAACAAGTCTGGATCAGTTAAGATTGTCCGAGCGATACTTAACAATTGTTTTTGCCCAGTGCTAAAAACGCTCGTCGCATTCGTTACTTCGGTTTCATACCCTTTTTCTAAACTCATGATAAAATCATGTAGATTGGCTAATTTGGCTGCAGTTTCAACTTCGCTCTGGGCTGCATCATGCTTCCCATAACAAATATTCTCCCGAATTGTTCCCGAAAAAATCGTTGATTCTTGCAAAACAATTCCGACTTTTTCACGAAGTGACTCTAATGTGTACGTTTTAATGTCATTTCCATCAATGGTAATCACCCCTGATTCAACATCATAAAAGCGATTCATTAAATTCATCACAGTCGTTTTACCTGATCCAGTTGGTCCGACTAACGCAACCATCTGACCGCGCTTCACAGTCATCGAAATATCTTTTAATACGGGTTTTTCTGGTTCATAGCCAAATGAAACATGCTGTAATTCCACGGCACCAGAAATTTTCGCGATTGGCTGAGCATCAGTCTGATCTGTAACATCACTTTGTTGCGAGAAAATGTGTGACACCCGATTTGCTCCTGTCAAAGCTAATTGCAATAAATTATATTGAGAAGCAATTTGACTCAAAGGTTGAAAAAATCGCTGTGAATACTGTACAAATGCCACAAGTAAGCCAATTGTCACTGTGCCATTAATCGCCAAGTTACTCCCAACAAAAATAATCATCGCTGTATTCAACAAGCTAATCCCTTGAATCATTGGAAAGAGAATACCTGAATAAATTTGCCCTTTTATCGATGTTTTTTTCAAAGCTTCATTATACGTTAGAAAGCCTTCCACTGTTTCTGCTTCTAAACCATAACTAATAATGACTTTTTGACCGGAAATTTTTTCATCAATATACCCATTTAATTCACTCAATCGTGCTTGCTGTGCATCGACATAAATTTTTGCTTTTCTGACAATGATTGACGATAAAAAGACGACGATTGGCCCCATAATGAGCGTAACAAGTGCTAAGGTAATATTTTCACGAATCATCATAATAATAATTCCTATTAATAAGGCAATATTAGACAAAACTTGGATTAATGATTGGCTCATCATTGTCGAAATATTATCAATGTCATTCGTAAAATTACTTTGAATCTCACCATCACTACTTTGATCAAAAAAACGAATTGAGAGCGATTCTAATTTTTTGAATAATTCAATTCGCATCGCATTCGTGGCTTTTCCAGCCATGGTTGACATCATAAAGTTTTGAATAAACATCCCAAATGACGTCGCTACAAATGCTCCAATTAAAAAGACAATTGCTTGTGTAAATGTCTCAAAAGCTGCGGTGGGATCACCATTTGGCGCAAAATTACTCGTAACATAAGTCGCTAGTGCATCAATGGCATCTCCAAGCAGAAGTGGTGAAATGACTTGGAAATACGTTGAGGTAACAATCATAATTGCTACGACTACTAATTGCCAGCGATATGTTTTGACATATTGCCATAAAAAACGAATACTTTTAATATTTTCTTTTATTCCTGATTTTTTATTCGCCATTTGTTTCACCACCATTTCCTTTTTGGGTTGTATAAATTTCTTGATAGACAGGACTGATTTGCAATAATTCTTCATGTGTTCCAATGGCTTCAAGCCGCCCTTGATCTAATACTAGAATTTTATCTGCCCGTAAAACAGAGGAAATCTTTTGGGCAACAACAAATAATGTTGTCTCAGCCAGTTCCCGATCTAGTGCCTGTTTCACGAGTTGTTCAGAACGTGCATCTAATGCACTCGTACTATCATCGAGAATTAAAATACTTGGTTCG
This sequence comes from Firmicutes bacterium ZOR0006, assembly GCA_000798955.1. Classification (GTDB taxonomy): domain Bacteria; phylum Bacillota_I; class Bacilli_A; order Culicoidibacterales; family ZOR0006; genus ZOR0006. Next base: position 12,433 of record JTLC01000035.1, read on the forward strand.
CCAACAACACCACGAGTAATCGAAAGTCGTTGCTTTTGCCCACCAGAAAAGTTGCTTCCACGTTGGTAGACTTCGGAATCGTATCGTGATTCTAGCCGTTCAATGAACTCTTTCGCCTGTGAAATTCCCGCAGCATATTCCATTTCAGGTAATGTTGCATCAAATTTCCCATGCCGAATATTTTGTGAAACTGTCCCCGAAAAGAGCAAAGCCTGTTGGAGTACAATCGCGACACTTTGGCGCAAGCTCGCCTTAGGAATTGCTTGTAAATCTTGATTCCCGATTTCAATGTGTCCTGAATCAATCTCATATAGACGTGCTAGCAATTGCACAAGGGTTGTTTTCCCCGAACCTGTCGCTCCGACAATTCCGACAAATTCGCCAGGTTCAGCTTGAAATGAAATCTCTGTGAGCGTTGGGATTTCATCACCTGGATAAGTAAAAGAAACTTGATCAAAGACGACGCGACCAGCTAACTTTTCTGAAACTCCTTCCGGATACTGAATTTCTGAATCAGTGACAAAAATTTCTTGAATCCGCCGCATCGATACCATCGCCCGCGAAACCGTAATGAGTAACGTACCACCAATAATTAATGCCATCATAATTTGGAAGAGGTAGCTTGTAAAGGAAACAACTTCGCCAATCACCTCAGGGTTCGCCACCGCAATATCACTCGCAAAATAAATGGCTAATCCGACTGCAATATTTGCCATCAACATAAATGCTGGAATAACAGTTGAGAAGATATGACCGATTGAAATTGTTGTTTTTGCGAGAACATTACTACTACTTTCAAAGCGATTGATTTCGTAATCTTCTTGGACAAATGACTTCACTACCCGAACACCCTCAAAATTTTCTTTGATGATTGTGTTGACACGATCCAGACTTTTTTGCAAGCGTTTAAAAAATGGGATTGCTCGTCCCATCGCCCCTGCTAATAAAACTAGCACTGCAACGACTAAGCCAATGATAACCCACCATAACTCCGGCAATGTTGTCATCGCCAACACAAAACTCCCAACGAAGAGGATGGGAATTTGTAATAGCGACTGCACTGCCATCATCACAAACATTTGAACTTGATTGATATCGTTCGTCAAACGTACAACGAGGTTACTTGTGCTAAACGTTTCAATATTACTGAAAGAAAATGTTTGAATCTTCTTGAAAGCATCTTCACGAATTTGTGCACCAATCCCTAATGATATTTTCGCACCAATAATCGTATTGAGCATCCCAGCAATCAGACCAATTGCACCAACAACGAGTAAAATAATCCCATACTCATTAATAATCGCTTGATCTGGTCCCGTTTGCGCCGCAATCCCCTCATTAATAATTGTTTGTAATAACCGTGGTTGGAGCAGCATTGCTGTTGCTGATAAACTCACACAAATAAAAGAAATCAATACCAGCGCTTTATAGCCTTTAAAATACCGTAACATGACTTTCATTTCTTCACCCTCCTGAACATATTTCGCGTTCTCACCGAAAACTAATTTCAGTGTACCACTTTCACATGACTATTCAACATTATCGTTGATAATTTCATTTTTTTTCATAGCTTTTTAGCCAAAAAAAAAGACAGGTTTGGTACCTGTCTAATCTTCAAGTGTTTGTTCTGGTGCTGTCGTCAAATATCGTTTTTCAATAGCTAGTGTTCCAAAGTAAATACCCGCCATAATCACAACCCCAGCAACTAAAACTAACGGATTATCGAAAATTTTCGTCACCCCTTGACCAATCATCGTCGATAAAGCGATTGCGATAAATTTTCCGCTCAGCAAACCAATTAAAAATGTTTTTTTGCTGATATTTGCTAATCCCGCTGTAACATTTACAAGTGCTGACGAAACGACAAATGCCATTGGCCCGTATAAAATAAATAGTAAAACTAATCCGCGCTTTTCAATTCTTGTCAGTAATTTTTTGATTATTGTGGCTTGTTTTGGTAAGCGATGATCCAGAACATGCCAAGCACGATCGTGAAACACATGACGAACAATCAAAAAGACCAAATATGAGCCGAGTGTCGTCCCAATCCACGTATACAAAAAGCCAAGCACTGGTCCAAAGAAAACGACGTTTAACACAGTCATTCCCATTAATGGTAAAAACGGTAAAAATGATTCAAGAAGTGGTAAGCCAATGCCTAACACCGGTCCTAAAAAAGCATAGTTCGTAAACAAAAATTGGATGAGTGTACTACTATGTTCAAACCAATACAGCAACTCTTCAAAAATACGTTGCGCCCAAGTAGACAGAGTGCCCACCTCCTTCTTTTAAAACAACTTACATTTGTGCAATGAGCCCTTTTACTAATTGGACAAATTGGTGGTGGACACGATTTGCTACATCCATTACTTCACTGTGATCAAGTGGTTGATTCATTACCCCGGCTGCCATATTCGTAATGCATGAAATTCCCACGACTTCCATTTGTGCATGACTTGCAACAATTACCTCTGGCACTGTTGACATCCCGGCTGCATCACCACCAATAATGCGGGCATAGCGAACTTCTGCTGGTGTTTCATATGCTGGACCAGTAAAGCCAACGTAAACACCTTCACGAACTGGAACGGCAAGTTTTGCAGCGACTGTTTTGGCTAACTCACGTAATTTTGGTGTGTATGCATACGTCATATCTGGAAAGCGTGTCCCGAATTCAGCAATATTTTCACCAATCAGCGGGGAAGTTCCCATTAAATTGATATGATCTTCAATAATCATTAGCGTTCCTGGTTCAAATGTGGTATTCACGCCACCAGCTGCATTAGTCACGATTAATTGTTTAACTCCGAGTAATTGCATCACTCGAATCGAAAATGTCGCTGTTTGCATTGAAATACCTTCATAGAAATGGACACGTCCTTGTAACGCAATCACTGTCTTCCCCTCTAGTTGCCCAATCACCAAATTCCCTGCATGGCCAACAACGCTTGATTGTGGGAAATATGGAATCGTTTCGTATGGTAAAACAATTTTATCTTCGATTTGATCAGCTAAGCTCCCTAATCCTGATCCGAGTACTAACCCGATTGTTGGTGTTGTTGTTACTTGTGTTTGAATATAGGCTACAGCCGCTTGTACTTGTTCATAATATGTTTTTGTCATTGTCTTTCAATCCTTTTTTTCTAAATTCACATTCATGTGCTTTCCGATTATATCATTTTTCATTGTGTTTTTCGATAAAATTCACAATTTTCTTGATTGCTGCTTCACTTTCGGGAACGAATGGGGCTGCTAATTGAAAAACATGCCACATTTTCGGAAAAATCTCAAATTCAACTGGGACTTGAGCAGTCTTCAATTTTTCATGCATGGCGATACTGTCAATCAATAACAACTCATCTTCACCAACTTGAATCAACGTCGGTGGGAACCCACGAAGATTTTCAAAGACTGGTGAAATTTTCGCACTTTGCACAGAATGGCCATCAGCATAAGCTTTTGCACCTGCTTGTAATTCCGCTAATGTAATGACTGGATCGGTCGCTTGTGTCCGTTTCAATGTAAAGCTCAAGTCCGTCCACGGAGATAACGTTGTCAGCGAGTGGGGCATATGTAAATGTTTATCACGTAACACGGCAACTGTCGCATAGGACAAGCCCCCGCCTGCAGAATCGCCAACGATATGAATCGGCAAGTCTGGATATTTTCCCGCTAACCATTCATAGAAAATCACCGTATCGACCAAAGCTCCTGGAAATGGCGTTTCTGGTGCAAGCGAATAATTAATCACATAGACCGATGCATTTGTCAGTTGCGCAAGCCGTGTCGTCAGGGCACGATGGCTCCAACTCGATCCCTTAAAATAAGCACCGCCATGAATATACATAATAATTTTGTCACTATTCGGTACTGCTTGTAAATGTTCAATCAGATGACCAAACAAGGTAAATTGCTTTAATGTGATTCCTTTCGGTATAGGTTGTAGCTTCGCTAATTGTTTTTCTTGGTCCCTTTGTTTAGAAACTGACTGGACTCGGTTTTTTTGTTGCTTACTAACAAGCTCCGAACTCGCTTTCATAATCCGTCCTTGCCAACTCATCTTTTTCATGAAAATCGCCTCCCCTGCGTATCTTTATTGTAGCTTGTTTGAATCTTAAAAAGCAATTTTTTCTGCATTTAAGTCGCTTTTTTTTTGATACCGTTAACACGCATGAAGTGATTGCAACGTCAGCGCTTTCACTTTATACTAAATACGAATCATATTAGTAGGGGGAATATTATGGAATTACAATATACGCTTGGTCGTGGTGCTTGGCGAACATTAGCCGAAGGAAATGAAAAAGAGTGGTTAATCACCAACGGGATTGGTGGCTTTGCTGGACATACTGTCAGCGGGGGTGGCTTTCGCTCATTTCATGCCTATTTAGTTGCTGCTTTTAATGCACCGGTTGAACGCTACACGATCTTAACACGGACACAAGAACAACTCACAATTTGTGGACGCGAATACGATCTCACTTCGCAGCAATATGTCAATGATGCCAAAAATGGCCAAGAATACTTACAACGTTTTTGTTTGAATGCTGTGCCACAATATACATATCAAGTTGAAGATATTCAAATCAAAAAAACAATTGCCTTAGAACACAAAAAGAACACAGTTGTGATTTGTTATGAAATTCACAATGGGATGCATCCTGCTGAATTCAACATTGTACCATTACTCAACTATCGCCCTTCTGGTGAATATAGTGAGAGAGCCGATTTACAATTTGATATTCATATCGACGGACAAACATTAACGGCACGTCCTGCTGCTAATCCTACACGGGCAATCCAGCTCTTTGCTTCAGAAGGAAGTTTCCTTGATCGGCAGTTACGACCAACGAGTGCTGCCACACCAAATTACTTAATTGAGGAAAACCATTACTATGAATTTGATAATCGCAATGGTGGCAGAGCGTTGGATAACCATTACACCCCGTATGATATTCGCGTTAATTTGGAACCATTCGCTCATAAGCGCTTTTACCTTAAATGTACTGTGGAAACACTCGATACGCGGGATGGATTTGAAATCGTGGCTGCAGCAAACGCACATGCTAAAAACTTAATGACTCAATCCGCACTAACAGATTCGTTCGCTTTAAATTTAGTGAAAGCTGCCGATAATTTTATTGTTGATCGGAAAAGTACGGGTTTAAAAACGGTTTTAGCCGGCTATCCTTGGTTTGCTGACTGGGGTCGGGATACGATGATTGCATTTGAAGGCTTAACGTTATCAACAAAACGATTTGATGATGCCCGTGAAATCTTGGAATCATTTGTCAGATACATCAAAAATGGCCTTGTCCCGAATGTCTTCCCTGACACTGGCTCAGATCCACAATATAATACTGTCGATGCTTCACTTTGGTACATCCAAGCAGTCTATCAATATTTGCAATATACCGGTACGCAACAAGACTATGACTTTGTCCAAACTACATTGTATGCCAAAATGATTGAAATTATGCAAGCATATTCGACAGCGACTGATTTTTCGATTCGGATGGATGATGATGGGCTCATCTGTGCTGGAAGTGGCCTTGATCAAGTAACCTGGATGGATGTTCGCGTTGGTGAAATTGTGGTTACTCCACGTCACGGGAAACCCGTTGAAATCAATGCCCTTTGGTATAATGCTTTAAAAATCATGGCCGAATTAGCACGCAAATTTGGTGATGTTCCAGACACATATCTTGAACTAGCCGAACAAGTTAAAACTTCATTTACGACAAAATTCTGGAATGAAGCAACTCAGTGCCTCTATGATGTAGTCGATGCGGATGATCCAAGTATTCGTCCTAATCAAATTTGGGCTGTCTCTTTACCATTTACGATGCTGTCAGCCGAACAAGAGCAAAAAATTGTTCAAACTGTCTACAGTAAGCTTTATGCAACATATGGCTTACGTTCACTTAGCTTTGATGATCCACGATTTCGCCCACAATATCTCGGTCCACTTCTTAGCCGTGATTTATCCTACCACATGGGAACGACTTGGGGCTTTCCAATCGGTGCCTTCATCAGTGCTTACTGCAAAGTCTATGAGTACCAACCACATGCAATTCAACGTGCGAAAGAAATGTGTGATGTCTTTGCCGATCATTTACAAGATGGGTGCCTAAATGGTATTGCTGAAATTTTTGATGGTGACTTTACCGCCACTAGCCGTGGTTGCTTTACACAGGCTTGGAGTGTTTCTGAAGTGCTCCGTGCTTATGTCAGTGATGTCTTACCATATTTGCCAGAACACAACTAATTGATACACAAGGAGATGAAACGATGTTTGAACAATTTACAACCACAATTGATACTTTAGAGCGTGAACGGATTATTACCATCCTATTACCTGATAATTACTACCAAACAACGAAGCACTACCCCGTTGTGTACATGCACGATGCACAAAATGTCTTTGATGATAGCACTGCATATGGTGGGCAATCATGGCGAATTCAAGATTATCTCAATCACCATGATTATCCTGAAGCCATTGTTGTTGCAATTGCGAATAGTGAATTCCGTTTAGACGAGTATAGCCCCTTTCCAATCTCTGATTATGGCCGAACACTTGTTGGTGAGTTCCCCGTCGTAACTGCTCAAGGAATTGCCTATATCGATTGGTTAGCTACTGGACTAAAACCTGCAATTGACGCACTGTATCGTACGTTACCAGCAGCGAAGTCGACTGCAATTGTCGGTTCAAGCATGGGTGGGTTAATTTCTCTGTATGCCGGTATTGCTTATCCAGATATTTTCGCAAACCTTGGTGTACTTTCACCAGCATTCTGGTTTTGCAAACATGCAATTGCGGAATTTGTCACTTCGCATCCTCTACCGGCAACTTCACGCGTCTTTATGAGTGTTGGTACCACGGAAGGTGGTGGTCTGGCTCATGATGAAGATTATTTAATCGATGCACTGGAAATGAAAAACTTATTAGTCGACCAAGATTGTGCACTTGAATTCATCATTATTCCAGATGGTAAACACCATGAAAGTGCTTGGGAATTACTCACACCAAAGTGGTTACAATTCTTTCACTATCATAATTAATTATGAACTGCTGACACTCGCACCTCGGACGAGTGTCGCTTTTTTGTTGCTTGTGAAACTATTAGTTCAACCGCTGTATCTAGCCAAAACGTGCCCTGAGTCTGCTTGAAAATTCTAACCTTTTTTTTCGTTTTTACAGGAAAAAACACTACAAAATCAGGAAAATTTTTGTTATAATCAGTTGTCTGGATTTAAGAAAGGTTTGGTGAAAAAACTTTATGCAACAACCTCTACTTGCAAAAAAATTAGTTTTTTACTTCGGTGGCATGATTGCTATCGGATTCGGCGTTGCCGCGATTATCAACTCTAGCCTTGGTGCTGGTTCATTTGATGCTTTTGTCGCAGGACTTGCTGGTAAATTAGGTATTACTCTTGGACTTTCGATGAACATCATCGCAATTTCATTTTTACTGATATCTGCTCTTGTGGAACGAAAAATGCCACGCTTTTTATCAATGATTACCTCAATCATTTTAGGACTCATTATTGATATTTGGATGCTCGTTATTTTCCGTGATATCACTGTTTCTCATCTTGCATGGCAATGGGTTCTTCTTTTAAGTGGTGCTTTCGGGATTGCTTTTGGTGTGGCCCTGATGATTAGTTCACGGATGCCACTGAATCCAACTGATGTGCCCGTGATTGTGATGACTGAACATTTTGGTCTGAAAATCGGAACAGCAAAATTATTATTTGATGCCACGATGTTAATTCTCGCATTTTTACTTGCGGGACCAATTGGTATTGGGACAATCGTCATCACATTCTCACTCGGTCCAGTTATTGGTATTCTTAGTCGCCATACTGAACACTGGATGTTTGTTCGTCCACATAAAAAATAACGCTTCAATTGAAGCGTTTTTTTATTGATATTTTTTTTGGTTTGCCAATAAAAGTTCACTCAATAACATGGATGAAATCCCGATTGCGAAGCGAATATCTTTTTCTTGGCTGTGTGGCGTTGTATGGTAAACTGTTTCATAATCTTGCATGCGCTGCCGATAAAAGGCGATCTCAGTCGTTGGGTTTACTATCGGCTGTAATTCAAGTTCTAAATTAGAAAAGTGCTTAAGCTTCCGATGAATTTGAACTTCATAACGAAAGTGCGCCCGAAAGTTATCTGCGAACTTTTCATTATAGACATGCGGATAACAGCTATAATCAGAAGTGAAATGACAAATCAAACCAAGTAAATAGGACTGGCGATAGCGATTCTTTTGTGTCCATTTCGTTTCAATAATTTTACGCATCAAGCGACAGACAAACTCTTGGCTATCTTCACGATAGTGATGCATCCCAAAGAAGAGATGTGGATGTAAGTCTGGTGCAATCGTGCCATAACGGAAAAACTTTTGTTCAATTTCTACCCCTGATAATTGAGCAATATTTTCTTGTACATGTTTCGCAATTAAGCGATGAGTTGGCGATAACACACAATCCCCCCTTTTTTTCATTTTCTTAATATTATTATACTCTTTTTTTATCCTTTCGAACATTAAAACGACTCTTTTTTTGGAAAAAAACACAAAAATACACGTATATTTTTCAACTTTTGATGAAAAATATACGTGTATTAATTAAAATAATTGCCCGCTAAAGAAAAAGAATGCTAAAATAACAATTCCGAGGACAATTCGATAATATCCAAAGACTTGGAAATCATGTTTACGAATATAATCAAGTAAGAATTTAATCGCTAAGATTGACACAATGAACGAAACAAGCGTCCCCGTTCCTAAGACCAACCATTCCATGCCACTAAAGTCAAAACCTGTTTTGACAAGTTTTAGTGCACTCGCCCCTAACATTGTCGGGATGGCTAAGAAAAATGAAAACTCGGTCGCCACAAATCGTGATGTCCCCAATAATACTGCTCCAATAATTGTCGCAGCTGAACGTGAAGTTCCCGGAATTAAAGCTAAACACTGGAAAAACCCAATCATTGCCGCTTTGCGATAGCTTAACTGCTGAAAGTTTTCAATTTGTGGTTTTGTATCTCGACGTTCTAAAATAATCATGATTACCCCATAAATTACTAACATCGTCGCTACCGTGACTGGATTGAAGAAATGTAATTCTAACCAATCATCAAATAATAATCCTAAAACTGCTGAAGGAATTACGGCAACAATAACTTTCGCCCATAACCGCCACGTTTGGTTTTTCTCGCGCGTTGATTTAGTCGGACTAAGCGGATTCAACTTATGGAAAAATATGACGACTACCGCCAAAATCGCTCCCAACTGAATTACAACATTAAACGTGTTCGTGAACTCTGGTCCATAACTAAACTTAAAAAATTCGCCTGCTAAAATTAAATGTCCAGTACTACTAATCGGTAACCATTCAGTAATTCCTTCAATAATTCCTAGCAAGACAGCATAAATAATTTCAATCATACTATCATCCTTTTCTCATTTTAAAAATATGTACATTCTTTTCCATTATACCAATTTCCAACTAAATAGCAATTATTCTTTGTTCCCACTCATACTTTTTGGTAGTGGCACACAAGCTTTTGTGCTATAATGTTGCTGAATGAAACGGAGGTTTTCCTATGGCAAAATTATATACGATTACTGAAACAATTCTTTCAACTGGCACTGCTGATGTTGAAGCTGTAATTGCTTCGAGTTTACAAACTTGGACCTATGCCAATGAAGAACATAGCCAACTCGCTTTGACAAGTCTCAAAGATGAACTTTTAGTTGCTTATCCCAAGGGCAATGACGGTGAATTCCGCATTACTCACGAACAGCATGAACAACTATTCACAATTACTATTCTTAAGAATCAGTTTGTGTATGAAACGATTACATTAGCTTATCACGTACATACTGATACTAGCATGGGTCCGTGGTGGCAGACTTTATCACAGCTCCACCAAGAAGCAATTGCCCAACAATTTGCGCCAACAGCTTCACACACAACCGTGGTAAAATCGCTTATTTCTGGTTTTAGCCCGAAAGATGATGATGGCTTAGCAACAAGTTTACAAACATGGACGTATCATCAACCAGCTGATGCTGAGGCTGATTTTGGACTTTTAGCAACTGAACTCAAAACTGATTATCCGCTTGGGGTTCACGAAGAAGGTTTCGAAGTCACTCGTGCTGAACAAACCGCAACGACAGCTTGTGTTGAAGTTACACTTGATGGCGAAGATTATGAAAAAATCACATTAACACATATGGCACTGCTCCCAACTGATCCCCAGCCATGGTGGCAAAACCATAGCCAGGCATTTCACGAAAAATGTTTGCCAAGCAAATAAAAAAATGGTCAACTCAGTCTGTTTTAGACAAGAGTTGACCATTTTTATTAGTGATGTAATGCCAAAAGGTGTTGCACACGTTCTGTAGCATAGCGCCAAGCCATTGGTTCTGTCTTCATCGCTACTTTGACAATTGCTTCATCATCTCGTAGTGGTAATGCTGCATATTTCAATGACTTCCCATTTTGTTTGACTGCTGTTTTGACAAAATCATAATCTTCACGATATTCATGGAATGCATGTTTTAACATCATCCCTTCACTTCGAATCGCTGCCCACCAAAATTCTGGTTGTCCCCAATATTTTTTACTGAGCTCATGTACACCAATCAGTGCCGAACCTTTAATTAAGACAACACGTAACGCAAATTCTGGATCAGCCCATAATTCTGCCGGTACAAAGGCTAAATTGCGCTCATAGCTATCCCCAACTAAGGCAATTTGGCTCACAGACGGCTTCAAGCGTAAATTTAAGCCTAAATACGGATAAATATGAGCCAACTCCTCAACTGTTAATCCATATAAAATTCGCTCATCATATAAAACACTCACATCAGCGTACATAATTAAATGCTCTTCTGATTGTCCGCGGTCAGCAACTTGCAAAATAAACTCGACATCACGTCGCAAGCGATCACTCGCATATTTAAAATTGGCAGTATCTTGGTAGATTGCTGCTGCCATCACAGTTTCATCATCGTTGATTGCTGGATGTTGTTGATACAAATTGATGAATGTTTCCCCCATCATCAATTGATTAATGATTGTTTCTTGAAGATTTTCTTTCATCATTAATTCCCCCTATTTACTTTTTTCCCTTTTGCTCTTTTATTATACATCATTTTTTTCGTCTGTGCTCGGGTTTTCGTTTTTTGGAAGCCTCTTTTTTTCTAACTTGCAACATTCGCCTTTTTTCCGTATAATAAATGTAATATTTTCTTATAAAGGAGTTAAACATTATGGACCCCGAATCGACCAAGCAGCCACTCATCGACGTGAGTCAAGTTATGGCTGTCGACATTTATCCTGAACACCAAAGCTTGAGCATTTGCTCATTATCAAACTATGAAAATTCACTCATTGAGACAACTGTGTCCTTACAAGTGGATAGTCCGGATTTACAACTCGTCATCCGGTTAGCAGAAGAAAATTTAATCGCTGCTACAACCCCCTTGTTTGATGCAACTGGAAAAAAGATTTTAACAATTAAGCATTTTCTTGATTCCCAAGAAAAATCCGGTTTTTTGCGTAAAAAATCGCGCCGACGTGTGCTTATACCTTAATTTTTAGGCTACACAATTTTGTACCAATGTTTATATACAAAACGCAAAGGGACTGCCCACTTTTAGTGGCAGTCCCTTTTTTAGATGCGAACATCATCATCGTTATACATCACTTTTGAATAATCACCAAGGTCAATGCCTTTTACACCGCGCGGATGATAATACGCTAACGTTTTCAAGGCATCCAAGGCATCACCAATTTCATTATCTCGCCGAAGTTGTTGTGCAATATCAAGGACTTTCATCTCGTATTTATAGCCTTGACGACCACCACAACGGAGATAAAATTCAAGACAAAACGGAACAAGGTCAATAATGGAAATATGTGTATAATCAATTTCGGCTAAGTGCGCGTAGTTATCTTTTTTCATCGCTTCACTTCCTATGCTGTCACTTTATCTGTTCGTTTCAAGGCGCGCAGAATTACACCGCAGACTGTGGTGATTGTCAGCAAAACCGTTGCTGCTAACATTCCTGCCAGTAGTATTAAACCAAAAATGTCCATTTGTGTCATTTTTTCTTCCTCATTTTCATTCATAAATTATTTTGAATTTATTTGATCAGCTGTTTGATCAACAACAACCGTTTCTTTTGCTTGAATCGGATTTTCTTCTCGTGTTGGGGCACTGACTTCCGGCTCTAGCTCACTCTCTACAACTGTACTTTCTGCAAAGTTACTGTCCCCACTGTCAGTTTCAGGAGTTGGCACTGCTTCAGATGGCATTGCCGTATTTGTCCCCTCTGCTGTTGGCGATGGATTCGCAGTTGAACTATCGGCTGGTGCTTTCGTCATTGTTTTAAATTTTTCAAATAATTTATTCCCTTTTTCTTGAAGTTTTTCACCAACTTCACGGAAATCAACATCATTTAAATGATTACTTGCTTGGCCTAGTTTTTCCGCAACAAAATCCTTCGCTTGATTGGCAGTCTGCGCTGCTTGTTCTTGTATTTTTGCCCCTTTATCTACCAATTGCTCATCTAATTGTGCTTGTAGCCCTTGAATTCTCGTTTCAAAATCGGCTGTTCGTTGTTCTAATTGTTGATCTAATTCACCAATTTTCGTATTTGCTGCGAGTAATTTTTGCTCTAGTTCAGTAATTTTCTGTTCTAATTCTACTGTGTACTGATTAATTTTTTGATCAACTTCTTTATTATTCCAAAGTGCCATAAAAAATCCCTTCTTTCTTGTGTTTAAAACAGTGTTCCTCCCGCACGAATAATCTTAATCCGTTGTTCTTCCGGCGAAAGCTGACTGATTTTTTGCATTGCGATAAATTGTGTTGCTTTTAAATAATATAAACGATTTGCACAGAGTGCTAAAATAAATGCACCAAAAATACTGGTGATCATCAAAATCAGAAACCATAATGCTGCTTGAGCGTACATTTTGCGATACACGAGCCAGAGTGGTCCGAGAAAAAATGCTGCCCAATTCCAACTGACTTTACCACCACGCAAACAAAACTTAGGAAGATAATAATTTTGATTCTTTTGAATGTAGTTCGCATATTCACTTTCAAGAACTCCTGACCGTGTTGACTTCCCCTGTGGCTGTTGCGGCGGTGGTTGTTCGGATGTTGCTTGTTGTACCGGTGCTTCTGGCTCTGGTTGAATTTGCGGTTCAACACTTCCATACGGTGTACGTGGTTCAACTTTAGCATACGGTCGACCTTTTTCATCGAATTGTGGCTGTTGATTCATCTCTCTCACCTACTTTCATTTACGCCAAAACCATTTCCGCTGTTTAGTCATACTCGCTTTTGGTTGCGGATATTCAAACCAGTGGTGTGGTAACTGGTGAATTTGAATAGCTTCTGGAGCCAAAAACCGATCCAAATCGCTCCGACTCGAAGGATTTAAGCTAATAATATCATATCCTAAGTGATGAAGAAAGCGTAAAACGATGGCATCTTCAGCACTTAACAATCCCGAAACTTGACTATGAATTGTAAGCACTTTTGGTACTTCTCTTGCATAGTCAAATTGCTCTAGTTGTTGAATAAACGGATCCGGCAAATCAATGAGTGTCCCTAAGATTTGTCCTTGTTGTTCCCGTTTTGATTCTGAGTTAATATGTAAGTTTATATCTTCTAATGTACTAATCATCGCTGCTGTAAGCTTTTTTTGTAACGCGATACTTAAACTTTGATATCGCCACCAAATCGCTTTCATCATATACTCCGGAACAAATTGACCATTTGCACTCTCGATTTCTGCCAAATAATATTCGTAATTCATCAGAATTGGTGACATAAATGGAAACTGTTCAAGAATAATGGTATTGGGAAGTGCGCGAACTAACTGAATCAATTCACTTAGTTGTTCTGGCGTTTCAACACCATTGATTTTCGTCAATAAAACCGGTAGCGAAACAATCCCTTTTTCAACATGAAACCCGGGACGAAATGGTGCCTGTTGACCAAGATACAAAGCAACTTCAGCAAAAGTCGTCGTCAAATGTAGGCTTTTCGTTTGGTAGTTACGTAATTGCCATGGACGATATAACCCGCTAATCCCATCATCTAATAACTGCTCAAGCTTATTTGAAGCTTGTTGTGCAGTTGTTGCTACAACTGCTCGGCGTTTAGTTGGGAATGCAATAACTTCATGACAATTGGGAAACTTCTGCATGTGACTCCATTGATTACAGTCGGGGAAAAACTGATGGAGCCAGTCAGTTTGATCAGGTGCAAAAATCAAAACATCAAAATGAAGTTGCATCCACACTGCTAAAAATCCGGCTTGCGCATATGTCATTGGACCATACCAAATACATTTTGCTGTCGGGACTGTACGTGCAATGACAACGTTCAAATAGCGCTGGAGGTACGAAATTATTTCAATAATTTGGGGAATTGTCATCCCACTTGGACCGAGCAAGGTTTCAAAAACAGTGACATACGCTTGATAATAAAATTCATGGAACTGTGATTGAGCTGGTAGTGGTAAAATATTTTGACCAAGCAAGTGAACAACAAATGGTTCTGCTGGCTTCCCAGTTTGTAACAATTGCTGAATGCTACTGACTTGCTCACTACTCAATATGTGACTTTGAATATTAAACTGATGGAGCACAAACAAATCCACTTGCAAACTATAGTCATACAAGAGGTTAAAGTAGTGATCCTCATCTTCAAAGCAACCAAGCATTCGGCCACTAAAATACCCTGGTGTTTCATTATTTAAAATTTCGGCTCGTGACGTACTATTCAAAGGGAATAATTCTTCAAAGCGGGCTAAATCAATTTGCCAATCAGGGATTTGCATGCTCACACTCTCCTTTCTCTTCTATTTCTACGACAGCAACCGCACGGACTGGACTACCATCACTTGCAATTGGTAAAGGATACGCTTGAATTTCACACCACATTGGGAGCTTATCTAGCTGGCACAAATTTTCAATTAAGAGAATTTCAGCACCTAATAGTACTTCATGGTTCGCAAATTGCGTTGCTGTCAATGCATCAAAAGATGGTGCGTCAATACCAATCAGGTGTAATGATTGGGTCGCAAGCCAACGAGTCAGTGCCACTGGCAATACCGGATACTCTTGATAATATTGTGATTGTCCATAATATTGTGACCATCCTGTGGTAATGAGCAGAATTTCTGCCTGTTGTATCGCCGCTTCGTGCTGCGCAATCCACTCATTCATTGGTGTTATTGGGAATGGTGCAACATACGCCTTCCCTTGAAAATATTCCAGGGGAAAAGCCGTTATCAGTTTACCGTCAGCAAACATATGTGCTGGTACATCAACATGCGTTCCTAGATGTGAATGAATCATATATGTTGTCAATGCATAGCCATCATTGGCAACTGTCGCTTCTCGATTACTGCCAAACTCGGGATCACCGGGATAATTACTGATGTGGCTCCAAGGTTGTGTTAAATCAATTATTTTTCGTTTCATCTTCACTACACCCCCATTTTAATGGCCATGATGTAAAGCCTTGTTGTTCCAAGGCTAGCGGTGCTGCACACAATTGCACATTTTCACGAGTATTATCAGCTTGCAAATAGCTTTCAATTTGCTCAGCAGTGAGACCAAGTGATTGGAATACTTGAGCAAAGACACGACCCAATTGCAGTGGTGTCGTTTGTGCAACATTATAAATTCCAGGGGCCAAAGCTTGTTCACACGCTGCCTGCACAACGGCACATGTCAAACGAACATCACATGGATACTGCCATGCTTGCGGATGATACGCGAGCCTTTGTTCTTGGAGTTTCGTATTTGCTACGAGCCGATAGATACCGTGTGGTTGTTGCTTATCTGCGAGTGCTTGCCAACCAAGACGTAAAATAATAGCATTGGGTATCAAAGCCTGTACTTTTTTTTCGGCTATAAGTTTTAATTCACCATAATATGTTTGTGGCCGTGGGAGTGTTGCTTCCGTCTTTATTTCAGCTGTGAATTTATCATAGACTTGATCAGAACTGATAAAAATAAAACGACTCCCCTGTTCTTTTGCCGCCTGTGCTAGCGTTTCACTCAAAACGACATGGCTTTGATAGGCAGCCTCACGTTCAATGTCACATTGGCGGACATCAGCCATTGCTGCCGCATGAATAATAATGTCCGGTTGATATTTTTGGAGCTGTGCTTGTACAATCGACAATTGTGTTAAATCTCCATGTGTCCGGTTTAAACCAATAATTTCCCAAGTTTGTGGGAGACGTTGTTTCAATTGCTTGCCTAAAAAACCACGATCTCCAGTTAAAATAATTTTCATTGTCATCGTTACCTTTCTCGACACACTTACTGTTCAGTTGCTTCCGTGTATAATAATTGTGCAATCCCGTACATGACTGCTGCTATCGCCAGCCAGATGCCTAAGCTCACGATTGCATCGGCAATTGGAAAAACGACTTCTGGATAGAGTCCTTTAATTTGAATCGTATATTCAAACCCTTGACGAATTGCGATAATTATTCCAATACCACCGCTAGCAAGTGTTAAAAAAAGAAATAACATACGTAGCCCTTTTTTCATCATTATCCCACCTTTTATAACTTCTATTATACCTGATTTTTATGGATGTTAAAAGTCTCCTTCCTGAACACACTTGTTTTTCTGACGAAAATGTGGCATGATATGAAAGAAAATTTTATGGAAGAAAGGTGGCATCATCATGACTTGCCTTGGTAATTTTATTTGGTGGTTTTTAGGTGGTTTTTTCGGCGCCATCACTTGGTGGTTCTTTGGTATTCTCTGGAGCATCACAATCATTGGTCTCCCAATCGGAAAACAATGTTTTAAAATGGCACGCCTCCAATTCGCACCATTCGGTAAAGAAGTTGTTACCGTTGATGATTCAAAAAGTAGTTTCTTTTTAAATATTTTATGGCTGATTTTTGGTGGTCTTGAACTTGCCCTTGTGAATCTTATCAGTGCTGTGTTACTGACAATTTCAATTATTGGTATTCCTTTTGCAATTCAATCATTAAAACTCGCGAAACTTTCACTCATGCCTTTTGGGAAAGATATCGTGGCAAAAATCGACTAATTCAAAACAAAAACGCGTGAACGTATTAGTGTTCATGCGTTTTTTTGTTCATCTATTTTAGAAAAAAACTACAATGAATGCGAGTCCAATTGAAAACCCGCCCGCAAACGAAGTCGCAACTCCACATTTTTTGTACTGTTTCAGCATGAACGTATATGCATAATAAATTGTTTGCATACCGAGTGACAGTAATGTAAAAGCTAACAGCATATTTCCCAATTTTGGAAAAAGCAGGGCACTACCTCCCGTCAAAATTGTGACCATTGCTACTACTAGTACACTGAGTGCTACCTGTTTTTGTGTCATTGTCGTCATCCCTTTCAATTTACGAAGCAACTTGTGCTCTTCTTGGGACTCAACTAAACGCCCCTTGGTTGTTTTCTTATTTTAAATTTTAACGATTTCGACATCTAATTACAATTTAAAATTTCCTAAGGATTTTCCTTTTATTCATCAGTTGCTGTCTGTGCCTCGTTCGCTAGTTCTTGAATAAACTGCTGTGCAAGCGTCCGCGAAACATTGCTTAAATGAGCCAACATCACAATTTGTGTCAATTTTTCTTCGTATCGCGTTTGTGCTGGTGCATATTCACTCACCTGTTTTGCCTGTTCTTGAAGATATGTTGCAAACTCTTGATGTTGCCAAGTTGTGACTGTCGTCATTTGATCATATAAAGTAAAAAAATCGGTCTCATCTTCTGATGCTATTTGGACTTTTTCGTTCAGTGGTGCTAATAATGTTTTGATTTCTGTCAATGAAATGGTTCCCTTCAATTGAAAAATCAAATTTAAAAACATAATTTGCGTTTTATTATATTTTTTATTTTTGACAGGTGGAAATAACTTTCCTTTCGCATAATTATTAATCATCGTTTTTGTGAGTCCCTTATCATCCGGTGCTTGCTGTTGATAGCAACTCGCAAATAATTGAATTACTTGATCCATATACAAATCTAAGTCAGGGATGTCTTGACTTGTCAGTTGTTCTAACTCTGGCATTATTTCTTTTTCGTTCATCTGGCTAACGCTCCTTTTCTTGCATGTGCAAAAGCTTTCTGTTGTTATTATACGAAAAAAAAATCCGCTTGACAATATAATAACTGTGTTTTAGAATTTAAATATATCAACAAGTAGTTTTCAAAACTATATGAGAGAGGTGTTTATATTATGACTAACATTTTACGCGAACCTGTTAATAGCTTAACACATTTAGGCGGAGCTGCTTTTGGACTCTTTGCCCTGATTTTAATGCTCAGCAAACAACTCCTTGCCCAATCATTTGGATTGGCAACTATTGCTGTTCTTGTTTTTGGCTTCAGCATGATTTTACTCTATGGGACATCTGGAATTTATCACGCCGTTTTCGGTGATTCAGCAGTCATCCAAAAATGGCGGCGACTTGATCATTCAATGATATTCGTTTTAATTGCTGGCTCATATGCACCTTTTTGTTTAATTACATTAAATAATCCTGCTGGTTGGGGCCTTTTTGCAACAGTTACAAGTTTAGCTGTTGTTGGTATTATTTTTAAACTCGTCTGGTTTGATGCGCCACGTTGGCTCTCAACAGCTATTTATATTGTTATGGGCTGGTCAGTGATTTTCCTAGTCTCACCATTGATGCAAGCACTCTCTGCTCTCCCACTGTTCATCTTAGTCCTTGGAGGCATCTTTTATACAATTGGGGGTGTGATTTATGCCACCAAACCAAAATTCATGACAATTCCAGGATTAGGCTTTCACGAAATTTTCCACATTTTCACGCTTCTTGGAAGTATTTGTCACTTTATCTGTGTGTACTTCTTTGTCCTCGGATAAAAGATTCCTCTTCAAGACGCCTTAGGCGTCTTTTTTTCTGTTCATTTCCTCATTTTTTTGATATAATTGTAAAATCATTTGTAGATTTGAGGAGAAGAAAAATGACGCAATTAATTATCAGTGTTCTGTTTTTATCAGTTGCTTTAGCAATGGATGCTTTTGCCGTATCAATTTCAATGGGAATGGGTGGAACTGCCTATCATCGCAAAGATCGCTACGCAATTGCGATTACTTTCGGACTCTTTCAAGCGATTATGTTTGGTCTTGGGTTCTTAGCTGTTGGCTTCTTTTCACAAGAGATGACACAGTTCAATCAATTTTTGGCTGTGATTTTACTTAGTGTCCTAGGGGTGAAAATGATTCGTGATGGCTTTGAAGAGCAACTCAACGATTGTGAGCACGACAGTTGTCAGTACGAAACTTGTAACGAAGATGTGTGTCGTCGAACTGGAAAAAAACGCCGCTTGTCTTTAAAGATGCTCGTTGTCTTTGGGATTGCCACGAGTATTGATGCTTTTGCCGCCGGATTATCATTTGGGTTAATTTACTCACAAGCAGAAACGGGCGTCTTCGCGATGATTGCGATTGGGATTATTACTTTTGTACTCTCACTCGGTGGGGCCTTCTTTGGCAAGAAACTCGAAACGATGATTGGCAATCGTGCGAATATCATTGGGGGAATCATCTTAATTATCCTCGGACTACAATCACTCTTTTAGAAATAAGAAAAACACCATTATTGTACCAAAGCTGTACAGTAGTGGTGTTTTTTTGTTCAGAATGTTCTTAAGTTGGAAAAAATTACATTGATTTTTTTACTGAATGAAACCACGCTTTCCAATTTTTTTTTAAAATGTTGATTCAAATTTGTCTAGACAAATGACTGATCTTGGAATTTCAGAGTAAAGATTTTTGACAAATAAGTTTGATTGCTTTTTCAAAAAAATGTATAGTGATATGGAATTTTAAGAATAAGGAGGTCCTATTATGGTCAACAAATCACATTTCATTGCTCAAATTAGACAAATTAGTCACCCAAAAACAATATATTTTTTTCTAATTGATTCAGAAACACTCATTCAAAGCGAACTTCCAAAAAATTGCCAGTTTCTGCAAAAAGAGCCAATAAATTCGCAACAACTATTTTATGTTCGTGGACGACTTCAGTGTAAAGAAGTCAATCACACGCAAAGCTTCATTACTGAGCAAATCATTCCCATTTAAGGAGGGTTATTATGTTTATACTCAATCATTACTCTAGCCAGATAATTGGTCCAATCTTCCAAGTAGAAAAACTTACGACCGATGATAGTCTCGAAGTGAATTTCTTACTCACCTTAAAGGTGCTCCGTGCCTTTCATGATTCTAACAATCAACCTGTCTATGACTTCCTCAACTGCTTGGTTCCTGCTCCTCAATTTTACGCACTCAAAAATGACAGTCTCATCGGTGAAACTGCCATTATCTCGGGTTCGCTCACTACTCTTGTTTGTGATGGTCAAGAGCAACTTTTACTTCAAGCGCATTCGGTTGTTTTGAAATCTGCATATGCGCAGCATGCTTATGTGCCAGCTGCTGGAGTTGTTGAAAATAATTCACAGTCAGTGCCAATAATCTGCTAGTACTCCATGTGCTCACGATAAAATGTTCTGGTATCGTATAACAAAACAAAGTACCTCGTTCCTGTTTCGCAACGAGAACTTGGAAATAATCATGGTGCATCCGCAATGCATATTGTAACTCTTGTTGAACTGGTAGTGGCAGTGATTCTTTGCTTGTCCGCATTTCCGACTGAAGTTCAAGTAAGTGTTGATTGAGCTGAACAAAATCGGATTCATCTTCACTTAACAATTGAATGGCTACTGCCGGTAGTGGCTCGAGTTTTGGGAATGAAAGCGTCATGATTTCTCGCGGTGTGCGCCACATAAATTCATGGAGCAATTGTGAAAGCTGCAGAAATTGGTGATAGACTAATTTTGTTGCTTTCTTTTTTGTATACCTTTGAGCAAATAACCAGGAAACAACAAAGGCGATACTTAAGCTCATCGCTTTGATCAAAATTCGTTCCACTGTCGCATCAGCTAAGGTTTCAGCTTGAAAAATGATAAAAGCCGCAATTGCCAATGGCAATGATGGAATCCAAAATTTTAACCAAATTGGTAAGGTTAACACTAGCACTAAAATCATGGCGACTCCGATATAGACGTTGTGAATCGTCAGTGCCAACATCACTCCGAGTGAAATCCCTACAATTTGTGCTGAAATTTGACCTTTGATATTAAATGTTGCCGATTCTTGTGTTGGCGATAAAATTAAAATAATAAAGTTTGCAATCAGGGCACTGCTTGTTAAAGGATAATCAATGAACCAAAAAAAAGCAATTGTGGCACTCATACCTGTTAACACTTGAAAAATTTGTCTTTTATCAATGGTTTGCATCACATAACTCCTTTTGCCATAACTCAACTGCTTGCTCGAGTTGTTGTAAATACTGCGATAATGTATAAATAGCCAGCGAGTGACTCAATTCATGATCATAGACTGCTTGTGGACGTTGGTAGCGCAAAATTGGACATGATCCTAAATCTTGGTACAACGTTTCTAACAGTAAGCGATGCACCCTTTGCCCATGATGAAATTCTTCTCGAATCCATTGCGGTGCATCAGCTTCATTTATTTGGTTCAAGACATCGAGTGCCCGTGCAGTTAATTCATTCGCATTTTCATATAAAATAACATGTTTGTGGTAGCGTGCTCGCCAATCACTCCCCCACATATGGTAACTCGTAATTGTTTGTTGTAATAACCGGTATTCTTCCATAAATGTCGCTTGTTCGCGCGGTGTAATCAGTTGTTTTTTCTGACAATTACGTTCTGTATAGGTGAAAATTTTGAGTGTTTGTTGATAAATTCGCTTATCGATAAACCAACCATTCCCAAGCGGCAATAATACCCGTGAAAGTGGGTATGCAATGGCTGCTGTCGCTAATAATGGCAATAAATATTGCCAAATTGATTGTGTTGGTTCAAGTAAATATTCACTGCCAACTAAAAACACGGCAATCAGCATCATCAACGAAACACCTTGACCAAGCACATATGGTAATAGTAGGACAATGAGTCCATACACTAGAATTGCTAGCGGTCCGGACAGTAATAGTACCAAGAAAGGAAGTGCTACGAAAGCTCCATACTGCGCAACAATTACTTTCCAGCTCCATTCTTGTTTCCTTGTGAGTGGGGGAACGAGAAAGAAAAACCACATAAAAATAATTAAAATTGTCGTCAATTCAAATTGCAGCAACTCTAAGAGTCCCATTGTGACCAAAATACCAATAATTTGTTTACTGATTTGCCAAAGGTAGACACTATATTTTGTCATTTTTCTTCACTCCTTTCATTACGGTGATACTATTCGCAATTATAACAAAATTCACCTAACACTGCTTTTATTTTGCATTATTTTCTCCCATTGCTTTCGTGAGTTTCCCTAGCTTTGCACACCAAAAAATAAAAAGCAGCGGTGACGAATTTTCGTCACCGCTGCTTTCAGCTTATTAGCTTTATAAATATGTTACTTGTTCACCAGCTTTATACGCATGGGCAATTAAGCCACCACCCAGACACTCTTCACCTTGGTAGAAAACAGCCGCTTGTCCTGGCGTAATCGCGCGGATTGGCTCTTTAAACGTTACCATAAAGGTATTTTCTGCCCCATCAACTTTACGAATTGTGACTTCATTATCAGTTTGACGGTAACGGAATTTTGCGGTACATGTCAATTCTGTTTCAAAATCCCACGTTGGAATCCAGTTCACATCAGTGACAAGGCAAGAATCTGTATACAAAGCATCAATGCCACTTTCATTGACAACGTATAACGTGTTGCTTGCGACATCTTTTCCAGCTACAAACCACGGTCCGCCAGTACCACCGATATTTAGGCCTCCACGTTGCCCGATTGTGTAGTACATCAGACCACTATGATCACCAACAACTGTGCCATCAAACGTTGTGATTTTCCCAGGTTGTGCCGGTAAGTAGTTACTTAAGAAATCTTTGAAGTTCCGTTCACCAATAAAGCAAATACCTGTGCTATCTTTTTTCTTAGCTGTAATCAGTCCGGCTTCTTCAGCGATTGCACGAACTTCCGGTTTTGTTAATTCACCAATAGGGAATAGCGTTTTTGACAATTGATACTGATTCAATTGGCTCAAGAAATACGTTTGGTCTTTGTTCGTATCAACACCACGAAGTAAATGTGATCCATCGGCGGCATGTTCAACACGCGCGTAGTGACCCATCGCAATATAGTCTGCATCAAAACTTAAGGCATGTTCTAAAAATGCTTTAAATTTAACTTCTTTATTACACATAATATCCGGATTTGGTGTCCGGTATGCTTTATATTCATTTAAGAAATAGGTAAACACACGATCCCAATACTCTTGTACAAAGTCAACCGCATGAACTTCAATCCCGATATGTTCCGCAACTGCGACAACATCTTGATAGTCTAATTCATTTTGACAGACCTCGTTGTTGAGTGTCGGGTTTCCAAGCACATCATTATTGAGTGCACTATCCCAGTTTTTCATAAAAATTCCGATTACTTCATGTCCTTGTTGTTTCAGAAGGTACGCTGTGACTGATGAATCAACCCCACCGCTCATTCCAACGACAATTCGTTTTTTTTCCATTTTTGCTTCCACCTTTCGGGTCGGCAACTCATTATTTGAAGGTAAGAGTCATGCCACCATCATATTTTATCTGATTTATTGTATCACATTCTTTCCTTTTTTGTCGCCATCTTAACCTTTTTCTCGTTTTTCTTCATCAAATACTTACAAATGCATCCTTCGATAAGCCTCATCCCCTCCAGATTCATGCTATAATAACAGTAACACTATTCATAAAGGAGCATTTCCATGGTTCAAACCCCTCTTGCCCATCGCCTTCGACCAAAAAGTATCGCTGATGTCGTTGGTCAGCAACATTTACTCGGTCCCAATAAGTTATTTTCTCAGCTTTTACACCATCGTCGCCTCATCTCAATGATTTTTGCTGGCCCTCCAGGAACAGGAAAAACAACAACTGCACAATTGTTAGCTCAAGCAATTGATTTACCTTATGAAGTGATGAATGCTGTTACTTGTAATAAATCACAAATTGATTTGATGATTCATCGTGCTCAAATGGAACGACAGTTAGTTTTAATTATGGACGAAATCCACCGCCTCAATAAAGACAAACAAGATTTATTGTTACCTCATCTTGAAAGCGGCTTAATTATCTTAATTGGGATGACAACCGCAAACCCCTATCAAGCGATTAATTTGGCGATTCGTAGTCGTTGCCAAATTGTGAACTTTCAAACTATTACTACTGAAGATATTGTGCTCGCCTTAGAGCGTGCCGTCCGTGTCGATAGTTTGTTTCACGATTTAAGTGTCACCCCTGAGGCTTTCGTTTTTATCGCTCGACAGGCCAGTGGTGATATTCGCTTTGCCCTTAACACCTTAGAAACGGCTACTTTAATGTGTGCTGATCACGTCATTACAGTGGATACAATCACGGCTTTTCTCGATAAACCAAATTTACGCCATGATGGGAATGAAGAGCAGCACTACAATTTAGTGTCCGCTTTTCAAAAATCCATTCGCGGGAGTGATGTCGATGCGGCGCTGTACTGGCTCGCTCGCCTCGTCAGTGCCCAAGACTTAGAAGCGATTGCTCGGCGGCTACTTGTCATCGCCTATGAAGATATTGGTCTTGCTAATCCCAATGTTGCCTCACGAACATTAGTCGCGATTCAAACTGCTCGTGAAGTTGGCTTTCCTGAAGCAATGATTCCTTTAAGTGTTGCTGTTGCTGATCTGGCGCTGTCACCAAAATCGCGTTCTGCTTACAGCGGAGTCAAAAAAGCCTTGGCAGATATTGAATCTGGCTTTGCTGAAGATGTTCCTGAATTCATCAAGTTACACCCGCAAGGCGTTCCGCAACATGAACGCTACGACTGGGAACAGCGTGACAAATGGTACCACTATAACTATTTACCTGAAAAGCTTCATGGTCGCCAATACTATCACCCTGAGTTTACTTCAAGTTACGAAAAAGCGCTCGCTACTCATTATCAACCACGCACAGCAAAAAAAGATTGACCCTTCTGGGCCAATCTTTTTAATTTGTCTCTGCCATATTCGTTTCCGCCGCCAGTTTCTCAGCTTTTCTCGCGCGGAAGAATTTCATTGTGTGTAAAACCATCACCATCCCCGGAATCGCGAAGATAACACCGATTAAACCAAGTAAGTTCCCACCAACAAACATTGCCAACAAGATTAATAAATCGTGCGACTGCATTGAATGTGAATAAATCCGCGGTTGAATGAAGTTTGCATCAACTTGGCTATAAATAACCAAACCAATTCCAGTAATAAAAAAGAGTTGTAACGAAATTGGGAGCGTGATAATCGCGATCACAACTGAGCCAATGATACTACCAAACATCGGAATCAACTGAATCAAGTTAAAGACTAACGCTAATGCAATTGCATTAGGTGTTCCCGTGATTGTCAGCAGTACCGATACAATTACAAAACCAATACTCGTAATGATCGCGAGTGCTTTTAAATAGCGCCGCATTTCCAAATCCAATGTTTCAAAATAATGAATCCAAACATCACGACTCCGTTTTGGGAAAATCAACGTAAAGCCTTGCATAATCCGTCGGTGATCAATCAGGAAGTAAGCTGCAATGATTAACATCATAAACCCGTTAAACAAATATCCCGTCGCTAGTGAAATGTAGCCAGTAGCTGTTGTTAATAACCATCCGGAAACATTTGCCAAAACTTCAGGCCATTTCTCAGCGACAATACTATTAATTTGGGCAACTAATGTCGAATCAAGCTGTGTTGCCAGCCAATCAAAGAATACAGTCACTGATGAAAAGACAGAATACAGTTGGCTTGCCACGAGCGGAAAAATAAAGAGAATCAAATAAATCAAAATACTAGCAAAAATCGTCAAAACTAAGAGCGATGTTAATGCCCGAAACTTGCCACGAAGCCATTTAGTTGAGATGAGTTCAACAAGCGGTAAAAATAAATACGCAATGATAAACCCACCAATAAATGGTGTTAAAATTGTCAACATAATCGTCAAGACTGGACTGTAGTCACTCCACACCATTGGGAGTAACAAGAGAATTAGCAATAATATTGCCACCGATGCAAGCCCGCGCACCGTAAATAAGCGTTCAATAATTTCTTTTTTGTTCATCATTCACCCTCCAAACACACTTCTGCTTTTTCTTGCTGAAAAAGAGGCAGCTTAGGTATCCTTATTACCTAAGCTGTTACTAATTGTATCATAGCACAAAGAATTGCTTTTTGGTGTCATTGACAACTTTTTTGTGGAAACTTTTATTTTTCATCACAGATTTTCTTCATTTTTAAGCTTTTTCTTGAATCTGAACATCACGCCAGCTTCTTGATTTTCTGCTTGTAATTGTAGTTCATAGCGATGTGCAAATTCTTGACAAATTGCTAATCCGAGCCCAGACTTCCCATCTTTGCCACTAACAAAGGCTTCAAAAATTGTTGATAGTTCATCTGGTGCGAATTTAGGTCCATCATTCGCAATGGTAATTTCAGTTTTTGTTGCGGTCAATGTTATTTCTTTTTGCGCATAGCGAGAAGCATTTGCCAAGAGATTTTCAATGACTTGTTCCCATTCCGCTTGAGTTCCTGGCCAAATGGCAGTTTCTGATGCAAGGACAACAATTGCTACTTGCGGATATAGTGGTTGCAGTTTTTGTTGCTGTTGTTGCATAATTGCCACAACATCTGTCACTTCCTGCGGGGTTTTTGGTGCCTTCTGCATTTTTGCATAGCTAAGCAATTGCTCGACTTTATGATTGAGGGCTTTCGCTTCATGAATAATCACTGCCACACTCGCATCTAATGTTCCTTGTGGGTAGATATCATCTTGAATTGCTTCAGCATAACCCTGAATCACAGCAATTGGTGTCTTCAAATCATGGGAAGTTTGGTGAAAAAATCGTTGCTGTTGTGCTTCATTATTTGCCAATTGTTGCTGTACAGCTTGAAGATTTTGTGCAACCGCTCCTAATTCATCATTTCGTCGAAAAGTGAGCTGTGCTTGCCAGTCGCGTTCACCAATACGTTGCGTAAAATCATTAATTTTTTGCAAATCACGGGCTAAATATAAGCCCCAAAACAAGAAAATTGCACTCCCAATCACAAAAAGAAAGGCAAATAAGACCATGACTTCTTGTAATAACACATTCGATAAAAATGATGGGACTCCTGTTAGCACATATGAAATCACTGTGATTGGCTGGGGACCACTGACTTTAGTAATTTGCACATTCATCAATTCAGCGCCAATTTCATAATGATACTGCAAAGTTGGTTGTTGTTGCGAAGCCGCAATTTGTGTTAATTCATTGAATAAACGTTCTTCAGGGAAGCCACTTTGGGCCACAACGAGCCGTTGATCAGTTAAAATTAAACTTTCAACGCCATTCACTGCTGGAAATGTTGGTTGCGCTACGTAGATTGGCAAATTTTCTAGAATGACGGCTTGTTGCTGTGAAAGCTCTGCGATTTTTTGTTCGATGAAAATACTCTGATAGCGTTGTTGAATAATATTAACCGACAGTAGCACCCCGGCAATCAAGACGGTTGCATAAATTGCTATAATTTTCCAACGTAATCCAATTTGAACTCTCATGATAATCGATATCCTTGACCATAAATTGTCACAAGCTCAAGCGTTGGCATTTTCTTGCGTAATCGGCGGATTAAGTCATCGACAACTCGATCACTGCCAACATAATCAAGCCCCCATAATTCATTGAGCAATTGTTCGCGTGTCACTGGTCGTTGACGTTGCTTCAGTAAATACACAAGTAATTGAAATTCGCGATATGTTAACTCAACTTTTTCCTGCTCGAAAAAGACTGCTTCTTTTTCTAAATCAACGACGTATGCCCCAATTTCATACGTAACTGCTTTGACTTCCTCACCGTAAGCCCGAACCAATAACCGCTTCATCCGCAAGAGCACTTCTCGTGGGGAAAATGGTTTGGTGATATAATCATCACTCCCTAATTCCAGGCCTTGAATCCGATCGTACTCACTATCACGAGCCGATAAGCAAATGACAGGAATCGCTTGATTATACGCACGAATCGCAGCCAATAAGTCCCGACCATCGCCTTGCGGTAACATAATATCTAAAATCCAAGCATCAATTGTCGCATTTTCACACTGTGCACGTGCACTCGGATAATCATGAAAACATTGAACAAGAAAGCCTTCCCGCTGAAAGTAACTCGCTAATAATTGTTGTAAATTTTTCTCATCTTCAACGATGGCGATTGTGTGTCTCGTCATTTTCTTAACTCCTTGATTGTATCTCCTTGTATTGTACGGTATTTGAGGGTGTACTGGCAAGTTTTCCCATCTTTCCCATAATTTCCCATAATTCAACGATGATTATTCGAATATTTATCATTATAATAAAAACAAGAACGATCTTTGGAGGTAAAAAGATGAAAAAGTCACTTTTATTATTTATTGGTACAGTAGTCACTGTCCTTGCTCTTGGTATTGGTGGTTATTATGGTTACGGTTGGTACCAAGATAACGTCACACCAGTCACAAAAATCATGGAAGAACATGATGTAGCAACGTTAACAACACTGATTGCTGAAACAGATGATGCAATTTTATACGTTGGTGATCCGAGTTGCGGTGATTCCGATGTCTTTGAAGCTTGGTTTTTAGAGGTGTTACCAGAAACAACTTGGGCAGAAGATTTCGCGTGGGACTATGTGAGTGTAAAATCACTTCGCGAAAATGGCACATTTGAAGATTTTAAAGTAACCTATGAAATTACGACAACACCAACACTTGTACATATTGTGAATGGTGAAATTGTTGATAAAATTGCTTGGTCTCTCCGTGACGGCTTTGACCAAAGTGAAGTAACCGCTTGGATAAATGCCCAATAAAATGCTATAATACAAAAGAAATGAACAGAAAGAAGGTTTTACTATGGCAAGTAAAGAAAAAACACCGATGAGTGGAACAACTCGTATTGGTTTAATTGTTGGAGGAATCGTACTCGCGGTTGCCTTGTTAGTTGGACTTCAATTTGCTCGTACTGCGAGCACCGAACCAGTTTTACCACCAGTAACGACATCAGAGCTCGCTACAAAACTTGATAATCAAGAAGATTTTATCGTCTATATTGGACGTCCAACATGTTCAGCATGTGTGGAATTCTTACCAAAAGTTGAATCTGCTGTAACTGAGAATGGCATCACTATTTCTTATTACAATGTTGATGACGCTGCGGCTGAAGACGATACAGCAAAAAACACGATGCTTGATCGTCTCCAAATTGAAGGGACACCAACTCTTATTAGTATCAAAGGCGGCGAAGAAGCTGGTCGTTTAGTCGGAAATAAAACGGCTGAAGAATTAGCAACTTGGCTGACAGAAATGGGCTATTAATACTACCAGACAAAAGGCAGGGAACCAATGTTTCCTGCCTTTTATTTATGCTGATTTATTTAACATTCATTCTTGTTCAGCACTTCCTTCAAGAAATACGTGCCAAACAGCAATTTCTGTCTCTTTGAAAATGTAATGGTCTAGTGCCGCATCAATACCACCACCCACAAAAGGAAAAAGCGTTTCTAAATTCAGCAGCCCCGTTTCTCCTAGTAAAACGGCAAATCGCATCCCAATTTTTTCAGTAATTTTCACAACAACTTCTTCAGTAATCGATTCTACTGCTGTTTCGCCAAACTTAAACCCAATTTTGATCCCCATTTCATTCGCAATTTCTTCAGCCGATGAACCCGCTAAAGCCAGTAGTACTTTAATTTTATTGACTGGTTGAGCTAAATCATAGCCCAAAAGGATGGCGACTGTCGCACTCAAGCGCACTTGCAGTAATGTAATCAATGTCACATTGGCTGGTAAGGTAATCGGTAACGTGAAAATACCACCAAGACCACTAAAGAAACCGATTGTTGTTGCCTCACGTAATTGATCATGAAATAATTGCTCTATTTTTTCAATTTGAGCGAGACCTGGCTCTGCTTGATATTTTTCTGCCAGTTTACTCGCACTTTTGAAGCTGCCCTTACCAGTTAGTGCTGTTGTATACGCCCACTCAATGACGTCTTCCATCTTTGCTTCTAATTTTGGATGAACTTTCATAGCCCTCATTCCTTTCCCTTTTCTTCATTGTCGCATAACGCATATCGTTGTGCAATTTTTTTGTTTTAATTGACAACAAATACTGTTTTTTCTCATCTTTTTTCGTTATACTCAATTTAACCACATCTTTAAAGGAGTTTTTCGATGACAGTTAAAAAAGCGATTCCGTATGCCTTAGTCGGTACAGTGGCGACAATGGCCAGCATCTTCACAATCAGTAAGCATTTACAAAAAAAACTTTTATACCCAATCAAAGCTGAGTTGCTGCCGTTACCTACTGAGCTTGCCCAAAAAGTTGGTCTCACCTTTGATTCACGGACACCAAACTACGAGTTATTTACTTTTCAAGGCGATGATGGGTATGAATTAGAAGCCTGTTATCTTCCTGCTAACGATATTAGTAGCAAAAAATTTGTCATTCTCGTTCACGGGATTACCCAAAACTTAAAAGCTTCACTGAAATTTTACCCGCTTTTTCATCAACTTGGCTATCATGTTATTACCTACAGCCATCGAAATCACGGTCAAAATGAAGCTAGCTATACATCATTTGGTGTTCGCGAAAAATATGATCTCCAAGCACTTGTTGACTCATTACTAACACGCTTCGGCCCGGATATATATCTGGGACTTCATGGTGTTTCTATGGGTGCAGCAACTGTCCTCCAATACCTAGGTCTCAATCATCACAAAATTGCTTTTGCGATTAGTGATTGTGCTTATTCCGATGCGCTCCAAGAATTTCAATACCGTTTAGAAGTTGAATTTCCCTATTTCAGTTGGTTGCCTCTTGTGCAAACAAGTCGCTTACTTACCAAAATTACTCATCAGCTTGATTTAAAAGCAGCTTCCCCAATTGCAACTATTTCCCATGTCTCTACCCCCATTCTTTTCATTCATGGACTTAGTGATACCTATATTTTACCTGTGATGTCACAGGCCCTTTTTACGGCGAAAACAACTGGCTTCAAACAAATTTGGCTAGTACCAGGTGCCCACCATGATAACTGCCTAGAAACTGATACTCGTGGATATGAACAAACAGTTACATCTTTCTTAGCTGATACGCCTGCATACGAATAGAAAAACCCGAAAGTTTTGCTTGATTTGCAACTGCTTTCGGGTTTTCTTTATTTCTTCTGTTTCTTATGATGATACATTGCTTCATCGGCACGAGCTAAGACGCTTTCGGCCGTATCACCAGTTTGCACAACGCTATAGCCATAGCTCACTTGAACTTGGATATATGCTTGGTTCGCAACGGTAACTTGCGTTTTTTCAATAATAGTTTTCACCTGGCCAAATAATTGGGCTGCTTGTGCTGGTGTTGCATTTTCACTGACAAAAACCAATTCATCACCACCGACCCGAGCCATCCAAAAGTGTTCATTCAAAATTTGTTTCCGTAAATTTCGACCTATCGCACGCAAAAATTGATCACCAACTTGATGCCCATAACGGTCATTAATCAATTTAAAATTATCTAAATCAAAAAAGCTCACAGCAATTGGGTGCGTCATTGGTGTTTTTTGTTGGGCAATCATTGCTGGTAAGCGATTATCGAGGTACATTCGCGTATAACAACCAATCATGTCATCTTTGATGAGGCGATTGTTTAACGCTTGAATTTCACTTTGAATTTCCTCACGAGTTTTATGCTCAATTTGCTCAATGAGAGTTGAATCTGTTACATTCCGTATAGCTTCAACAACATATTCAGTTTGCCCATCATACATCACCCGAGCCATAATTAAGAAAATATCACGATCAATATATTCGAGTTTTTCAACTGTTTCTTTTGTCCGTAGCGCTTGAATTGAAATACAATTTTCACATGATCGTGTACATCCCCAAATACCATAACAAGGTTGATTTTCTTGTTGTTTCACAAATTGCCCATTCTCCTCTTGCCAGAGAATATGATTGGTAAGTGGGTTCACAATCCGTACAGTATCAAAAAACAGTCTGAGTGTTTGTAGTTGTGTTGTTAGTTCATCGCCCATAGTTCGTATCCTTTTCGCATTCATTTCCTTACTATTTCATTATAGCAGTATCTTTTTTGAATTTCAGTATTTTTTCAGCTTCATTTCATAAAAAAATCAGATGATGCTCGTCAAATTTTTCTTGTATTTTAGCAACTTTCCGTCATAATATGAAGCAAGAAAATTGAAAGGAGGCGATGATAATGGCAACTCTCCTCGAACGTTTAACACATTTAGGTAAGAAACATCGTGCTGAAGCCGATCGTGAAGAACCGAATCGGATTTGGAGTGAGCTTGATGAAATGGAAATTCATGATAAACTTCATCAAGATGCATTATGGCAAGAAGTTTCACAAACTGCTGGACTAGAAACGAGTCCAGTCACACCAGAAAAAGCGCTACTCATTTATCGGAACGCCTTTTTAACAGTTAACACTAGTCCACCACCTATGAAAAAAGTACTGACAAAATCGGCACATATTCCGGAAACACATTTAGAGGCACCGAGTTATGATTCTTGTTACGCTGATGATGATGAGTTCGAAATCCAACCACTTATGTCAAAAAATATTTAACTACTGACGCAAAACGAGGTATCACCACTAGGGAACACCTCGTTTTTTCACGTATTGTTATGAATTAATTATGCCGTGCTGCTTCATTTTGCAAAGCATTATTCAATTTTTTGCGATATCGATCTGTCCATTTGTCTGTATCACTAATAAATTCATCACAGAAACTTGCTACATCATCACCAGTGATGTCGAGCACATGTTTATTTTCACGTGCGCTTTCTTCAAAAAGTTCAATTAATTCATATTGTTTTTTTAGCATTGCATTACCATCGCCACCTGCAAAAGTCCACATATAACTTTGGATTTTTTCAAAAACAAAGCGATAATCTTCGGGCAATTTTTTCACTCTTGCCATCTGCTCTTTATATTCTTGCTTATCCTGTATCAATTGATTAATTTTATTTAACATGATTTTTCTCCTCCTTTTGAAAGTATGCCTGTATCTCGGCATTTAATTTTGTTCGTGTTGTTTCGGGATTTTTTGAATTTGCTAGCATCAAATTATCAGCAAATTGATCAGCATCATTACCAATAACCTCATTCACGCGTTTTCCTTCTGCTACTGCCTCTTCAAAGAGCTCTAACATATTGACAAAAATTGTTAAATCATTGAATACTTCCATGTCTCCATTTGGTGCTGAAACTGTATACATATATTTTCTGATTTTTTTGAAGGCAACATTATATTCTTTTGGTAACTGATTGATTCGTTTTTCTAGTTGACGGTATTCTTTTTTTCCAGATATATCTCCTATCACAAACTCAAGGGCTTTATTTAACATGATCTTCTCTCTCCTTTAGTTGATGGATTTTTGACGAGACAAAATCCCATTTTTTCCAAAATACAGCTAATTCTTCTTGTCCTAACGCTGTTAGAGTAAAGAATTTTCGCGGTGGTCCTATTTCAGAGCGTTTTTTTTCTACTTCTACTAGTTTATTTTTTTCTAGGCGTAGCAAGATTGTATACACTGTCCCCTCAACAACTCCGGTAAATCCCAAGTCATTTAATTCCTTC
Organism: Firmicutes bacterium ZOR0006; assembly: GCA_000798955.1. GTDB lineage: Bacteria > Bacillota_I > Bacilli_A > Culicoidibacterales > ZOR0006 > ZOR0006. The sequence goes on from JTLC01000035.1 coordinate 46,211, forward strand.
GTTATTTCATAGCCATAGGTTTCTTTACGATTAATAATTTCTAAAATACATCCTTCTAAAACACCTTTTAACATTTCCGTGATGTTTTCCATATCATTTCCTCCCTTCTACTCTGTACCACTATTATTCAGTAGTACTTACTACTAGTACAATGTAACACTTAGTAGGATTGGTGTCAACGTTATTCTCTTTTTTTAATATAAATAATTTTTAAAGTTAGTCTTTTTTACTCAAAAAAAGACAACGTTACACTTCTTTGTGTTTACGTTGCCCTTTTTACCTATATCATTGTTAAGCACTCATTGATTATCAGTAGCTCTTGCCTGGCTGCTTCGGGTTTCGCCAAAACAAAAGTACAGCTCTTCCTCTTTTTGGGAATGGCTGTACTTTCTTTTTTGTCATACCAACCCGCTGCCATAATTGGCACCGCAGTCAGGCACTCTTTTTGGAAACGTGCTTCCTGCTTCAAATCTCATGAAAACGAAAACCCAGCTCCACTACTTTTTATCGTACTGATCTGGATTTCCTTTTTTCACATCCCGATTTGATGCCAACTCAGAAAATTAATTTGGCACCGCA
>JTLC01000036.1 GCA_000798955.1 Firmicutes bacterium ZOR0006
ATCAAGTTATTCGAATTGATGAAGATGTCTGGTGAGGAAGTGAAGTGTGAAGCATGCCGAAAAAACCAAGTGCTGAAGCCGATTTTGCAAGATAAGGAAAAAAGTTGACATCACTAAGTTTAAGTGATGTCAGCTTTTTTTGTGCTCTTAGTTTGTAAGAGCGAAAGCGCTATTCAAAAAATGAAAGAACAATGAAAGATACTATCTGCTCATGCAAATAAAAGGTATAATAAGGAAGAATGAGACAAAAATCATTCACACGTAGTCTCGATAATCAATCAAATCTCGTGAAAAATCGAAAAATAATCAGAAAAATAATAATAATTTTGCAATCAAATGGTATTTTGAGGACGAAATTTTTATTTTTATCTTATGTGATAGCGGTGTCTGAAAAAAAATTTCGGAATTTTTCCTGAAAGCTTGCAAAAAATGCCAACATTTAGTATAATCTATTCATGTAAAGGTTTTCAATTTCAAAGAAATGAAAGCAGAGAAAGGAAAGATTTTTTTATGCAAGCAACATTAGCTGATTTCAGTTATACGATTTTTTTTATTGGGAGTTTTATCGTAAGCCTATTTCTTGTTCGTAAATTTGGAACACATATTGTTTCAAAATGGAAGCGGCGTAATGTATTGATGATTGGAACCGCAATCTTTTTAGCACTAGTTTTTGTGTTAACGTGGCTTTTTTCAGATAGCTTAGCTGATTATATCTTAACATTCTATTTCACAGCATTTGGTGTTGTTTTCTTTGAAACATCTCGTCATCGAGTTGAAGAAAATGAAGCGAAATTTAGTAAAAAAGTGGATAATTATTTAGAAAAAGCTGAACAAAGAAAAAATAACGTTGTTGTTGCTGGAATGAGTAATGAATCATTACTTAAAGTAAAACAACGTGAACGTGCACAACGCCAGAAATAATTGAGCAAGCGATAGGAGAGAATACCAAGATGAGCGTGATTATGCGACTACGAGATATGAAGGCAAAGACGCAAACGGAAAGCCAGATTTCCAAATTTATTATTGAACATCCTCATGAAGTATTGAGTATGAATAGTACAGAATTAGCAGAAAAATGCTATACAAGCCCATCATCAATTGTACGACTTAGTAAACGAATTGGTCTTTCGGGATATCCAGAATTAAAGATCAAGTTAGCTGCTGAGTTGAAAATGTTTGATGAACAACGGTTGAAAATTCATGAAAATCGTGAATTAAATCAAGAAGATTCAATTGATGATGTCATTGCAAAAATTACTGCTATTCATATTGACTCAATTCGAGAAACGGAAATGCTAGTAGAAGCACGGATTTTAAAGCAAGTACTTGAAGTCCTCGCACAAGCAAAGCGTATTGACTTCTTCGGAATGGGTGCATCACATTTGGTCGCACTTGATGCTCAATATAAATTTATGCGTTTAGGAAAAACAACTGCTGCTTTCTCAGATCCACATCAACAAATTGTTCAAGCAGCAAATGCTGACGATAAAACTGTCGCATTTGTGATTAGTTATTCAGGAGAAACACCTGAAGTTTTACGCGTATGTCGTCGTCTTCGTGAAAATGGAGCAACAATTGTTTCGATTACAGGAACGAGTCATAATCCAACTGTTCAAATCGCGCATCATAAACTTTATATCTCATCGAAAGAAACAAAGTTTCGTTCAGCAGCAACATCATCACGGATTGCTATGCTGACATTGATTGATATGATTTATAATGCGTATGCAAATGAACATTATGAGGCTGCAATCGAGCAACTTACAAAAACACGTATTAAAAAATAAGTAGGTATCTGCTTGGCACTGCGTGCCAAAGGGTATCACCACTTAATCAGAACGTGGTTCTACCTTCAAGACTCGACTCAACATAAATTTGTGCCTTACCACGTCGGATAACACAAATTTATTTTTGAGCCATATCGTCTTGAGACTTTCAAAGAAAGTCACGGTATCACCACTTAATCAAAGGAGTTACAGAATTTATGAAACGTCGTTTAGGAATCTCAATTTACCCAGAACATTCAAACCCAACAGATATCAAAGCGTATATTGACTTAGCAGCGAAATACGGATACGAGCGTATCTTTACTTGCCTTTTATCAGTTGATCAACCGGTAGAAGAAATCAAAGCTGAATTCAAAGATATCATCATGCATGCACGTAGCAAAAACATGGAAGTTGTACTTGATGTCTCACCACGCGTGTTCAAGCAATTAGAAATCGACTTAAATGATTTAAAATTCTTTGATGAAATTGGCGCAACAGGTATCCGTTTAGATGAAGGATTCAATGCGGCACAAGAAGCAATGATGTCATTTAACAAATACGGATTAGATATTGAAGTAAACATGAGTAATGATGTTGCATATATCGACAACATTATGACATACAAACCAAACCAAGCAAAATTAATTGGTTGCCACAACTTCTATCCACAACAATTCTGTGGATTAGAGTACAACTATTTCTTAAGCTGTAGTAAGCGTTTTAAATCATTTGGTATGCGTACAGCTGCATTTGTTAGCTCTTCAAGTGCAACAGTTGGACCATGGTCAGTTATGGATGGACTTCCAACATTAGAAATGCACCGTACAATGCCAATTGATGTGCAAGCAAAGCACTTATGGGCAACAGGATTAATCGATGATGTTATTGTTGGGAATATGTTCGCAACAGAAGAAGAGTTAGCAAAACTTGCACAACTTGATCCATATAAATTAACATTAAAAGTTGATTTCAGTGCCGAAACATCAGCATTAGAAAAAGACATCGTATTAAACTTTGAACATTTCCGTCGTGGAGATTTAAATGAATATATGGTGCGTTCAACGATGAGCCGTGTTGTTTATAAAGCTGAAGACTTCCCAGTTCACGATGTTCAAGAATTATCAAAAGGTGATCTTGTTATCGGAAATAATGACTTTGGTTTATACAAAGGTGAAATGCAATTAGTATTAAAAGAAATGCCATTAGATGCACGTAAAAACGTGGTGGCAAAAATCGTTGAGGAAGAGCACTTCTTAATCGATTTCATCGGTTCATGGGATAAATTCGCATTAATTGAAAACAAGTAATGCAACCATATGTAATAGGGGTCGACGGCGGTGGAACGAAAACACAGGCCGTCGCCTATTCTTTAACTGGTGAAAAATTAGCAATGCATACTGGGGGAGCAAGTAACCTGGCGAATGGGTACGACTCATCAGTGCGTCATATTGACGAATGTATTGCTAATGTTTTACAACCAGGCAAACTGGTACGAATTGCGTTGGGCATTGCGGGTGTCAAAGGCGGAACGTTTGCTACCGACTTAGTAGAGCACTTAGAAACCAAACATCCAGGTGTAAAAATTGAACTCGAGAACGATGTTGTCTTTGCTCATCGTGCGATGTTCAAAGGTGGAGATGGCTTACTTGTCAGTGCTGGTACAGGATCAATTGCTATTTATAAACAAAATACAGCCGATTACCATTTATTGGGTGGTTGGGGTCATTTATTAGGTGATCAGGGGAGTGGGTATGACTTAGCTATTGCCTTGTATCGCTACTGTACCTATTGTGATGACTACCAAATTGATTCACCACTAGTGAAGCAGTTCTATGCTTTATATGGCTATGAGAATAGCCGTGATTTTGTTCCCTTTATTTATAATTCGGTCAAAAAAGATATTGCTGAAGCAGCTCTCTACTTGGCTCAAGCCGCTACGGCTGGGGATAAAATGGCCCAAACATTAATTGAAAACTGTGCCCAAACATTCGCAGAATATTTGATTTGCGCATTACAGGCACGGGAAATCAAGGATTTACCAGTTCAATTTTTTGGGAGTGTGATTCTCAAAAATGAATTTTATTATCCGACGATTGTCACTTGTTTTGAACAAGCGGGATTTACCGTTTTAGCAAAGCCAGAAGCAATCGAGATTACGACAGCAGTCTTATATGAAACTGAATAACTGAAAAGACAGAATTAGTACTAATTCTGTCTTTGCTGTTTCTAAGGCGCTGAAAAAAATATCAAAAAGCTGAAATGAGGAAGAAACAATGAAAATAGTTGGTTTAATGTCAGGAACATCACTTGATGGAGTTGATGCAGCATTAGTTGAAATTCATGGAACAGGTACGACGTTAACGTGTGAATTACTTGATTGTATAACTGTTGATTTTACTGAGGAGTTTCGTCAAAAATTGAAATATGCTATGGATGAGACACAAGCAAATTTAAAACAAGTGTGCTCACTTAATTTTGAACTAGGCTATGTTTTTGCTCAAGCAGTAAAAGAAGTCTGTGCCAAAAATAATGTTTCGTTGTCTGAGCTCGATTTAATTGGTTCTCATGGACAAACTGTTTATCATTATACAGAGCCAGAAATGGGTGATTTCGCCTCAACTTTACAAATTGGGGAACCGAGTGTCATTGCCTTCGAATGTGAAACACCAGTGGTGAGTAATTTCCGAACAATGGATATTGCCGCTGGCGGACAAGGTGCACCATTGGTACCATATCCCGAATTTTTACTTTATCGTGGTGAAAAAGGCCGGTTACTGCAAAATATTGGGGGGATTGGGAATGTGACAGTGTTACCACCAATGGCTGATATTGATCAAGTTTTTGCCTTTGATACTGGACCAGGGAACATGATTATTGATGCCTGTATGCAAGCGTTATTTCAACAGCCATATGATGATGGCGGGAAAATTGCGGCTTCAGGAACAGTGAATGAAGTGTTATTACAACAACTGATGGCCCATCCTTATTTAGCTCAAAAACCACCTAAATCAACTGGTCGCGAACAATTTGGTCAACAATATGTTGATGCGTTATTAGCAAATAATCAGCATTTGTCAGCAGCAGATTTGATTGCGACAGTCACAGCATTTACAGCCCAAACAATTGCGTTGCATTATCAGCGTGATGTTTTCCCATATCACAAAATTGATGAAGTGATTATTGGTGGTGGCGGAAGCTACAATCCCACATTATTAGACATGCTTCAGCAAGAGTTAGGGGATCAAGCAAAAGTGCTAACAAATGAAGCCATTGGTTTTGATTCTAATGCGAAAGAAGCAGTTGCTTTTGCGATTTTAGCGAATGAAACGTGGCATCGAACACCAAGTAATGTTCCAAGTGCGACCGGTGCGAGCAAGCCAGTTATCTTAGGAAATATCACATATTAGGAAGTTCACGGCTTCACATTGACACAATAAGTGCGATGTGAAGTCGTTTTTTTTCGACACTTACCAAAAAGTGCATACTTGTCGGCTGTTTTGGAAATCGGTATAGTAAGGCTACAAATACAAAAGCGAGGTAAAAAAAGTATGTTCGAAACATTATTTCAACCAGGAAAAATTGGCAATTTAGAAATTAAAAACCGTTTGATTGTGCCACCAATGCTCTCACAATTTGCGAGTGACGAAGGGGAAATGACTGAGCGTTATATTCGTTATTATGAAGAAAAAGCCCGTGGTGGTTTTGGATTAATCATTGCTGAAGATAATACCATTGAAAAACGTGGAGCTGGCTTCCATCGTATTGCTGGAATGTGGTCAGATGAAATTATGGAAGGACACCGTGAGTTTACACGTCGGATTCATGAAGCGGGAGCAAAAATTGCCGTTCAAGTCTATCATGCTGGTCGTGAAGCGACACCCGAAACAACTGGTGGCTTACAACCAGTTGCGCCAAGTGCAATTCAAGATCCTGTTAAATCATCGTTACCACATGAATTAACAACGGAAGAAGTCTATGAGATGGTCGAAAAATTCGCTCAAGCGATTCGCCGTGCGAAAGCAGTTGGGTATGATGCCGTTGAATTACACGGTGCCCACGGGTATTTAATCAATCAATTTGTCTCACCATTCTCGAATAAGCGGACGGATGAATTCGGAGGGACGTTTATGAATCGTTTACGCTTCCCACTCGAAATTTTGAAACGGACCAAAGAACTTGTTGGTGATGAGTTCCCCATCATTTACCGAATTTCGGCCGATGAATTAGTTGAAGGTGGCTTAACGATTGAAGATACGAAAATGATTGCGCCAATTTTAGAGGACGCAGGAATTGCAGCCCTTCATGTTTCCGCATCAGTGTATAAATCAGGTTATTGGGCATCAGCACCGACGGCAACGCCATCAATTCCCTTCGTTAAATATGCTCGTGAATTGAAAAAAGTCGTTTCAATTCCGGTTATTGCGGTCAATAAAATTAACACGCCATTCTTAGCGAATTCAGTACTCAAAAATGGTGATGCTGATTTCGTCGCAATGGGACGAGCATCAATCGCTGATCCACAATTACCAAATAAAATTCGTGAAGGTCGACTTGATGAAATTGTTCAATGTATCGGTTGTTGGCAAGGATGTCAGGGGAACTTAGCGAAAGAAAAACCAATTACATGTTTAGTTAATCCAACAATTGGTCAAGAAGATGAATTAGCTGTTACCCCAGCTGAAACACCGAAAAAAGTGATGGTTGTTGGTGCCGGACCAGCAGGAATGCACGCAGCAATCGTGGCTGCGCAACGCGGACATGATGTCACAATTTTTGAAAAAGCACAGCAACTTGGTGGACAATGGTTATTAGCAGCGATTCCACCAGGCAAAGAACCATTAAATACGTTGACAATGTGGCAAAAAATGGAACTCCAACGTCAAGGTGTGACAGTTGTCAGTGGAACAGAAGTAACGGAAGCAACAATCACAGCATTCGCTCCCGACTTTGTGATTTTAGCAACAGGAGCAACACCATTCACGCCACCAATTCCAGGAATTGAGCAAGACTATGTTGTCTCAGCCAATGATATTTTAGAAGGAAAAGTTGAAATGGCATCACGTGTTGTCGTTATCGGTGGTGGTTTAGTTGGTGCGGAAACGGCAGAACATATCGCTGCACACGAAAAACAAGTGACGATTGTCGAAGTGGGTGCGGAAATTGTCCCAGCATTAGAACCTGCTCCAAAAACGTTCTTGATGAAACATTTTGAAGCAATGAAAACAACAATTTTAACAAGTACGAAAGTCTTAGCAATCGAAGCGAATGGTGTCTTAGTTGAACGCAACGGTCAAAGTGAATTACTTGCATGTAATCAAGTTGTTATTGCGATTGGTTCACGATCATATAATCCCTTAGAAGCCGTTGTTGCTGAGCGTTATCCATACGGTGTCATCGGTGATGCTGGGAAGGTTGGTCGTGCGCTTGAAGCAATCGCTGCGGCACACGAGCTTGCATTAACAATCTAACAAATGAACAAAAATCAGGAGTATGAGAGGAGCAACAAACATGAAAGCACAAATTATTGATGTTTTAACCCAATTAAGTCCATATTTACAACGTGATGGCGGTGATGTCCGCTTTGTTGATGTCAACTTGGATGGTGTCGTGATTGTTGAATTACTTGGTGCTTGTAAAAGTGGCCCGACAATGATGGGAACATTAAAGCAAGTGATTGAAGAACAATTAATCTATGAAGTTGATGGGGTGACGTGTGTTATTGCCGCTTAATCAAAATTTGAGTGCGATGCGAATCTTTACCTACTAGCATTCAGCTTTAAGTTGTTCACAGTAATTCCCCTATTGAAACTATTGTTTTTTTGATATAATACACAAACAAGCAAAGAAAAGGAGGGGATGCATGTGATACAGTATGAGAATCACAATTATGTCTGTTTACTCGATTTAGGTATGGAATTTATTCGTGGGAAGTGGAAGGCGGTAATTTTATGTCATTTATATGATGAGCCGAAACGTTTTCTCGAACTTCAACGGATTACGAAAGGTGTGAGCCATAAAGTGCTAACGGAAAAGTTGAAAGAGTTAGAAGATGACGGCCTCATTGAGAAAATTATTTATGACCAAACTCCCCCTAAAGTTGAATATTTGTTAACGCCGCTCGGTGCTGAACTGACTATTTCAATTAAAGGAATTGAGTCGTGGGCTATCCGTCACTTTGCCGATAAAGTACACTATGAAGTTGAAAAATTATAAAAGACGTTTTCTTTTCAGAAGAAGTGGCAAAATTTTTGCTTAAAAAAGTCGAAAAAAGCCCAAAATTGAAAAAAAATTTGCAAATTTTGTAAAAAAACAGAAAATACTTGCAAAGGCTTTCAAAGTTGTATATACTAATATTGTAAAAGAAAAGAAAACACAAATAACTTTGTGATATTGTAGGAGGTCTTCGACATGGAAGGTATGGAATTAGCAAGTTTTCAAATTATCGCGGCAGTAGGTGGTGCGCGTTCATCAGTAATGGAAGCATTAAAAGATGCTCGTGAAGGAAATTATGAAGCAGCTTCAGCAAAACTCGAAGAAGCAAACCAGTTTTTAGCAGAAGCTCACAAAGGGCACACTGGATTAATTCAAAAAGAAGCACAAGGAGAGCAAGTTCCGTTCTCATTATTATTCATGCATGCAGAAGATCAATTAATGACAACAATCACATTACGTGATATTGCGATGGAAATGATCGAAATGTACAAAAAAATCGGATAATTTATTTTAAGAGAGTCGTATCAACCAAACTGGAAATAGTCAGTTTAGAGTGATACGGCTCTTTTTGTATGAAAAATCAAAAAAAGTTGACAACGCTTTCGGAGGGCATTATCCTTAAAGTATAAGCAATAAAAATTCACTCTAAGTAGAGAATTTTGAAAACAGGTAATGATAAAAAAAGGGATGTTATCCCCAAAAAAATAATGTGAAGGCAACGGTGAGAAAACATGACAATGACATTTCCAAAGGGATTTTTATGGGGCGGTGCAACGGCAGCCAATCAATTAGAAGGGGCATACTTAACAGATGGAAAAGGATTATCGGTTGCCGATATGATGCCAGGTGGAAAAGCACGAATGGCAACATTAGCAAGTGAACAATTTAACTGGGATGTTATTGAGGGAGCAACATATCCTAACCATGAAGGAATTGATTTCTATCATACATTTAAAGAAGATATCGCACTATTTGCGGAGATGGGGTTTAAATGTTATCGTTTTTCAATTGCTTGGTCACGAATTTTCCCAAAAGGTGATGAGTTAGAACCAAATGAAGCTGGATTAGCATTTTATGATCAAGTGATTGCTGAATGTGTACGTCACAATATTGAGCCAGTGATTACTATTTCACACTATGAATTACCATTATATTTAGCAACTGAGTATGGTGGGTGGCAAAACCGCAAGCTTGTGGATTTTTATGAGCGGTATGCCAAAGTCGTCTTAACACGCTATCACAAAGACGTCAAGTATTGGATGACATTTAATGAAATTAATGGTGCCTTGCATTTCCCGGCCCTAAGCATGGGGATGGTACCGAGTACAGGCAGTACGAATTACACGAATGTCTTCCAAGCATGGCATCACCAATTTGTGGCGAGTGCCAAAGCAACAAAAATTGCCCACGAACTCGATGAGTCATTGCAAGTGGGATGTATGATTATTTACGCAACGACATATAGCTACGATTCAAATCCAGTGAATCAATTAGCTGCTCAAGAGGCAAATCAAGAATTTAATTATTTTTGTGCTGATGTACATGCTCGAGGCGTGTATCCAGAATTTACTGCCCGGATGCACAAAAAATATGGGGTTCAGGCACTCGAGATTGAACCAGGTGATTTAGAAATTATGCACCAACATCCAGTAGATTACATTGGTTTTAGTTATTATATGTCAACAGTAGCTGATGTAACTGGAGCTTCAACAGGAACGAGTGGCGGAAATTTACTTGGTGGTGTCAAGAATCCCTTTTTAGAAGCGAGTGACTGGGGTTGGGAAATTGACCCAATTGGACTTCGGATTGCTTTGAATGATTTATCGAATCGGTATCACTTACCATTATTCATCGTTGAAAATGGCTTAGGTGCGGTTGATACAGTTGCAGCCGATGGCACGATTCAAGATGATTATCGTATTGATTATTTACGGCAACATATTGAGCAAATGGCGCTCGGCATTCAAGATGGTGCCCATTTGATTGGCTATACACCGTGGGGTTGCATTGATCTGATTAGTGCAAGTACTGGAGAAATGAGCAAACGTTATGGGTTTATTTATGTTGACCGTGATGACCAAGGCAATGGAACCAATGAACGTCGGAAAAAGCAATCATTTGCTTGGTACCAACATGTCATTGCCACGAATGGAGCAGAGTTATAACTCTACCAGTCCAAGTGTAACCAAAAAATGCAATCGTAAAAGTAGCAGGAGTGTAAAACTGCTACTTTTTTTGTATCGCCACATGTTTTTATTTGCGAATTTTATTTGTTTGATAGAAGTATTGCTAAAAAAAGTCAGAACTTTATCAGAATTCTATCACTGTTTTTTCCTTTGGTAGCGCGGAAAAAAGATAGCGTTTACAAAAAAGTGAAAAAAATAATAAAAAAACGTTTGACAACGCTTACATAATCATTTACTATAAGGTTGTAAGATAAATAAAAGAAGCGTGTTACTGATTCGATCAGGCATTACCTGTTATTAAGCTCACTGGTTTTCAACCAATTTTTTGAGCAATGTAAGAGGTATTTTTTATTGTCAAAATTAAATACAAACGACAATAAATGGCGTGTTACTGATTCGATCAGGCATTACCCAAATATGTCACCGGCCCTTTTGCAACTGGTGAACTATTTGGGTTTTTCTTTACCAAAAAATAGGAGGATTTTAAAATGTTGTATCCATTAATGACAGAGACAAGACAAGTAGTAGACTTAACAGGGGTTTGGAACTTCAAATTAGACAAAGGATTTGGTTTTGCGGAAAACTGGAATGAACAACCATTAACAGACACAATTAATATGGCAGTTCCATCTTCTTACAATGACTTAGTAGAAGGTGCTGATTTCCGTGATCACTTCGGATTTGTGTGGTATGAGCGTGATTTCATTATTCCAGCACACTTCATGAATGAACGTATTGTGCTTCGCTTCGGATCAGCAACACATACAGCAAAAGTATATGTCAATGGTAGTTTAGTAGTTGAACATAAAGGGGGATTCACTCCGTTTGAAGTTGAGTTAAACGATGTTGTATCAATTGGGAAAAACCGCTTAACAGTTGCTGTAGATAATACAATTGATGATTCAACGTTACCAGTTGGAGCGATTGTGACAAAGAAAATTGGTGATCGCGTGATTAAACGAAACGCACCAAACTTTGATTTCTTCAACTATGCTGGTTTACACCGTCCAGTTAAAATTTATACAACACCAAAAAATTATGTGCAAGATGTGACAGTTATTACGGGGTTCGAGGCAACAACAGGAAATGTTGAGTATAAAATCGATACAGTTGGTACTGGAGATGTGCAAGTAAGTTTACGCGATGAAGCGGGGAAAGTTGTGGCAACAGCAACTGGAGCAGCAGGAACATTAGTTATCGAAGATGTTCGCTTATGGGAACCAATGAATGCGTATTTATATGATTTAACAGTTGAGTTAACACAAGATGGTCAAGTTGTTGATACATATGAATTACCAATCGGAATTCGGACAGTAGAAGTAAAAGAAGGAAAATTCTTAATCAATAACAAACCATTCTATTTCAAAGGATTTGGAAAACACGAAGATACATATATTAATGGTCGTGGATTAAACGAAGCTGCAAATATCAAAGATTTCAGCTTAATGAAATGGATTGGAGCGAACTCATTCCGTACAAGTCACTACCCATATTCAGAAGAAGTAATGCGCCTTGCTGACCGTGAAGGAATCGTGATTATTGATGAAACACCAGGTGTCGGAATTCACTTGAACTTTGCTGCTACATTAATGGGTGGAGCAGAAAAACGTGATACATGGAAAGAAATTCGTACATTCGAACATCACCAACAAATTTTACATGAATTAGTTGCTCGTGATAAAAACCACCCGTCAGTTGTAATGTGGTCAGTAGCGAATGAACCAGCAAGTGAAGAAGTAGGTGCTGCTGAGTACTTCCGTCCACTCGTTGAATTAACACGTGAATTAGATCCACAAAAACGTCCAGTAACAATTGTGACACATATGATGGCAACACCAGATAAGTGTCAAGTTGCTGACTTCTTAGATGTATTATGTTTAAACCGTTACTACGGATGGTATGTTGAAGGTGGAGACTTAGAGGTCGCAAAATCATACTTACGCCAAGAATTAGCTGGGTGGGAACAACGTTGTCCAAATACACCAATCATGTTCACAGAATATGGTGCTGATACAGTAGCCGGAATGCATGATACAACACCAGTTATGTTTACTGAAGAATACCAAGTAGACTTCTTAGATGCAAATCATGAAGTTGTTGACGAATGTAAAAACTTTGTTGGGGAACAAGTATGGAACTTCGCAGATTTTGGAACAGCACAAGGAATTTTACGTGTTCAAGGAAATAAAAAAGGAATCTTTACTCGTGAGCGCAAACCAAAATTAGCAGCACATCACTTACGTAAACGTTGGACAAACATTCCAAACTTTAACTATAAAAAATAAATAAAAGACGCTGTTCAGTTATGTGGGGGACGCATAGCTGAACGGTGTAATCACAAAAGGGGGACTATTTGTCATGGCAGATAATACAATGGTGGCAAATAACACGGCAGCCCAGGCCGGTTTACAAACTGGGGAGCAAGTCAAACCGTTTGGCATGTCTGATCGAATCGGATACATGCTTGGAGACTTAGGAAATGATTTATTCTTTGGATTAGTTAGTGGATATTTAATGCTTTTCTATACCGACGTTCTTGGAATCGGTGCTGGTGCAATTGGGACATTATTAATTGTCGCACGGATTTGGGATGCAGTGAATGATCCAATGATTGGAACATTTATTGATCGTCGTGGTGGAAAAATTAGTCGCTTAGGTGGAAAATTCCGACCATATTTATTATATGCAGCATTACCAGTAACAATCATGGGATTCTTATCATTTACAGCATTCCCAGGCCTTGCAGAAGGGTTACGTTTACCATATGCCTATGTCACATACATTTTATTCGGAATGGCATATACATTTATTAACATTCCTTACGGATCGTTAGCGTCAGTTATGACATCTGATCCGGTAGAACGGACATCACTCTCAACATTCCGAACTGTTGGGGCGTTAGTGGCCAATATTATTATCATGGCAGTAGTTCCAGCTCTTGTTTTCCAAAATGGTGTACCAACAGCAAGCGGATTTATGATGGCAGCAGGATTATTCGTGATTCTTTCAAATCTTTGCTACTTTGGAGCATTCAAGTTAACACGTGAACGGATTCAACATCCGCATGTTGACAAACCAAAAGCAAAATTGATCGATACAATCAAAACATTAGGAAAAAACCGCCCATTAGTGGGATTAATGATTGCATCATTTGGGATGTTAGCATCAATGATGGCCGTTTCAGCCTTAACACCATATCTTTACAAAGATTATTTCCAAGCACCGGAATTGATTACGCTTGGAGGAGTCGTTGGACTTTTATCATCATTCATTATCTTACCGTTCATCGGAAAATTAGTAAAAAAATTCGGTAAAAAAGAATTAGCTGCTGGAACAATGGTCATTGCCATTGTTGGGAATACAGCATTATTCCTCTTACCAATTCAAAATCCATACATCTTTATGGCAATTAACTTTATCGCAAGTATCGGATTAGGATTCTTTAACGTCTTAATTTGGGCTTTAGTTGGAGATGCAATTGATTACCAAGAATATATTACAGGAAATCGTGAAGAAGGTATTGTTTACGCGTCATACTCACTTGTTCGTAAGCTTGGACAAGCAGTTGCAGGAGGAATCGGGGGATTCGCCTTAACATTCATTGGGTATCAAGCAGGACAAGCAGTTCAAACAGCGGAAGTTGCTTTAGGAATCAAAAGTGTCATTACTTCATTACCATTAATTTCAACACTTATTTCTTTCTTGGCAATGGTCTTCATTTATAATCTTTCAAAAGATCGCTTAGCGAAAATGACAGCTGAATTAGAAGCACGTCGTCAAGTCAAATAACACTGAAACAGACGGCCACTCACAAAAAAAGTGGTCGTTTGTTTGTCAAGAAAAGGAGCACACATATGAATTTACCATTTCAAATTGATTTAACAAATAAAGTTTGCGTTGTTACTGGGGGAACTGGTGTTCTCTGCGGGAAAATGGCAGAATCGTTAGCAGCGTGTGGTGCCAAAGTCGCAATCTTAGCATTAGGGCAAGAAGCATGTGAACAAAAAGCAGCTGCAATTCGTGAAGCTGGTGGAATCGCTATTGGCATTGAAACAAATGTTTTAGATAAACAGAGTCTCAAAGTTGCCCATGAAAAAATTCTTGCTGAATTAGGTCCATGTGATATTTTAATCAACGGTGCTGGTGGGAATCATCCAAAAGGTCAGACAACAAATGAATATCTTTATCCAGAAGATCTTGAAAATGATGAAATTAGTACCTTCTTTGATTTAGATAAAGATGGGGTCCAGTTCGTTTTTGATCTCAATTTCTTAGGAACATTATTACCATCACAAGAATTTGCTCGCGATATGATTAATCGTGAAGGTGCAACAATTGTCAATATCTCATCAATGAATGCTTACTGCCCACTAACAAAAATTCCGGCCTACTCAGGTGCTAAAGCAGCAGTGACGAATTTTACACAATGGTTAGCTGTTCATATGTCAAAAGTTGGGATTCGTGTCAATGCAATTGCACCAGGATTCTTTGTTACAGCACAAAATGAAAAGCTATTAAAAAATGAAGATGGGACATGGACAGCACGCGCGCAAAAAATTTTAACGAGTACACCAATGGAGCATTTTGGTGAAGCCGATGAACTCATTGGAACATTACTCTATCTTGTCAACCATGAAGCATCAGGCTTTGTTAATGGCGTATGTATTCCTGTCGATGGGGCGTTCTCAGCCTATTCTGGTGTATAAGGAGGAGAATTATGTTAAAAAAATTACAAGCATCAGGCTTAATCGCAGTTGTTCGCGCAAGTAATCATGAAGAAGCACTGACCTATATTGCAGCTCTTTTAGAGGGGGGAATTTCAGCGATTGAATTAACGTATACAATTCCACATGTTTGTGAACTCATTACAAAAGCAAAAACGCAGTATCCACAAGCAGATATTGGTGTTGGCAGTGTGCTCACTCGAGAAATGGCAATTGATGCAATTGAAGCTGGTGCCACATATGTTGTGAGCCCAGGATTTGCTGATGAGATTGATCAAGCATGTAAGGAATACGAAACGATTTATATTCCAGGATGTATGACAATTAGCGAAATGATGCATGCACTCGCCTGCGGGAATGAAATGATTAAATTATTCCCTGGTGAAGTTTTTGGAGCCAAATATGTAAAAGCAGTGAAGGCGCCAATTCCACATATTAAGATTATGCCAACCGGTGGGGTAACGCTAGAAAATATGGCTGATTGGTTTGCAATGGGCGTTTCATGTGTCGGGATTGGCAGTGCATTATTTGCCGATGCCAATCCTGAAGCGATCACACGAACAGCCCGACAATATCGTCAACGTTATGAGGAGATTCATCATGGAGCCTAAAATTTTAGGTTTTGGTGAATTATTGCTCCGCCTGAACCCACCACACTACCAAAAAATTCAACAAGCAAGCCAATTCCAAGTGAATTATGGTGGTGCTGAAGCAAACGTCTTGATGAGTTTAAGTAATTTTGGACATCAGACAAAATTTGTGACGAAAGTACCACAGCATCAGGTTGGGAAGTGTGCGATCAAACAACTTGCTAGCTTTGATGTCGATACCAGTGAAATCATTCAAAGCGAGGGACGACTTGGTATTTACTTTTTAGAGCAAGGAAATGGACCGAGAACATCCGAAGTGATTTATGATCGAACCCACTCTTGCTTTGCCCAAGCTGAAGTGAGTGATTTTGATTATGAAAAAATGCTGACAGGAGTTACGCACTTATGTCTCTCAGGTATTACGCCAGCACTTGGGACGTCAGTGGCCAAGAGTTGTTACCAGTTAATTGTTGAAGCGAAAAAGCGTCAAATTTTCGTGAGTTATGATTCGAATTATCGTGCGAAGCTTTGGTCACACCAAGAAGCAAAGCAATTTTTGGAAATGATTTTACCATATGTTGACGCCGCTTTTCTTGGTGTTGCTGATTTTCAATATATTTTACAATATGCTGTTCCTGAGGGGACAATTGAAACACAATTAACAGCTTTATATCAGGAATTAGTTCATAATTATCCAAATATTCACTATTTAGCATCAACAAAACGAACAGTGCATAGTATGAGTGAGAATTCATTGCAATCACTATTGTATACACAAGGAGAACTCTATATCTCGCCAGAACAACGATTCCAAATATTAGATCGTGTTGGCGGCGGTGACGCTTTTACAGCAGGGGTTTTACACGGAATTGTGAGTGAATCATCACCACAAAAAATCGTCGAATTTGCGAATTGCGCAAGCATCTTAAAACATAGCATTGCTGGTGATGTCAATTTAGCAACACGTGAAGATGTTGAAGCTTTTTGGCAGCACGGCACACAAACAATCAAACGATAAGGAGTAATATCTATGAAAATGACATTTCGTTGGTATGGAAGTGAAGATTCAATACCACTCTCATATATTCGTCAAATTCCCGGGATGAAAGGAATTGTAACCGCAATTTACGACATTCCCGTGGGAGAGGTTTGGCCACTAGAAAAAATTCAAGAATTAAAAGCAACGGTTGAGGCACATGGAATGGAGCTTTCAGTCATTGAAAGTGTTCCTGTACATGAAGATATCAAATTAGGACTAGCAACACGTGATCAATATATTGAAAATTACTGTCAAACAATTCGCAATCTTGGTGAAGCCGGAATTAAAGTTGTGTGCTATAATTTTATGCCTGTATTTGACTGGACGCGTTCAAATTTAGCACATGAACTCGAAGATGGATCAACAACGTTAATTTTTGAAGCTGATGTTGTTGCTAAAATGGATCCAAATTTAGGTGAGTTAGCTTTACCAGGATGGGATACATCATACGGTGAAGGTGGCTTAAGAGGTGTGATTGATCAATATCGTGAAATTGATGAAGAAACATTGTGGTCAAATTTAAATTACTTCATTCAAAGAGTTATTCCGGTAGCTATTGAAGCCGATGTGAAGATGGCAATCCACCCGGACGATCCACCATGGAATATCTTTGGTTTACCGCGGATTATCAAAAACATGGAGAACCTTGAGCGTTTCCTTGATTTATATGATAGCCCATATAATGGTGTAACACTTTGTACAGGTTCACTTGGATGCCAATCAACAAATGATGTTGTCAAAATGATTCATCGTTTCGGTGTCGAAAGAAACCGCATTAATTTTGCACATTTACGAAATGTCTTGATTACTGGCGAACAAAGCTTTAAAGAAGTAGCACACTTATCAGAAGCAGGTTCACTTGATATGTATGAAATTGTCAAAACATATCTTGATTATAACTTTGATGGACCGTATCGTCCTGATCATGGTCGCATGATTTGGGGAGAAACCGGACGCCCAGGTTATGGATTATATGATCGGGCACTAGGAGCAGTCTATTTAAATGGTTTAATTGAAGCAATTGGCAAAAATACAGCCCACGATTGTTAAGGAAATGGTGTTATTGCAGTAAACGTGATAGCACCATTTGCTCTTGAGGAGGAAAAGAAGATGAAAAGTTTTATGGATGAACATTTTTTGTTAACGACAGTAACAGCGCAACGACTCTACCATGAGGTCGCAAAAACGATGCCAATTTGTGATTACCACTGTCACTTAAATCCAGCTGAAATTGCCGAAAATCGTCAATATGAAAATATTGCCCAACTTTGGTTAGCAGGTGATCATTATAAATGGCGGGCAATGCGCAGTTTTGGGATTGATGAACGTTTTATTACCGGTGAAGCAAGTGATTTTGAAAAATTTCAAGCCTTTGCGGAAATGATGCCATATTTAATTGGAAATCCATTGTACCATTGGTCACATTTAGAATTAAAAACATATTTTGGTGTTACCCAAACCTTGAGTCGCCACACATGCCAAAGTATTTGGGAACAATGTAATCAGAAAATTACGAGTGGTGAATTTACGGCTCAAAATATTATTACACAATCACAAGTGCGCTATATTGGTACAACCGATGATCCAATTGATTCTTTGGTTTATCATCAAGAAATTGCCAAAAAAACTGAGTTTTCGACAAAAGTACGTCCAACTTTTCGTCCAGATCGCGTCTTGAAAATCAGTGCTGCTGATTTCCCGGCGTATATTGCCCAATTAGCACAAGCGAGTGAATTGCCGATTGAAACTTATGAACAACTCATCATAGCCCTCCGACAACGCCTTGACTTTTTTGTGGAAAATGGTTGTCAAATTACTGATCATTCATTGGAACGTGTATACTTTCAAGAAACTTCCGCTTCTGAAGTCGCTGAAATTTTCCAACGTGGATTAGCAGGTGAGCAGCTCCTAATGGGAGATGTGCAAAAATATGCAACCCAGCTCTTCTTAGACTTAGCCAAAATGTACCATGAACATAGTCTCGTGATGCAACTCCATATTGGGGCACTCCGAAATAATAATCAACGGATGTTTGAAACAATTGGGGCAGATGCTGGATTTGATAGTATTGATGATGCTGAAGTTGCTCAACCACTAGCAAAATTATTAAATGCCCTTGATGTCGAAAATAAATTGACGAAAACAATTGTCTATTGTTTAAATCCGAAAGATAATGAAGTGTTAGCGACAATGATTGGTAACTTCCAAACTGGTGGAATCCCTGGCAAAATGCAATTTGGTTCAGGGTGGTGGTTTAACGACCAAAAGGATGGCATGCAACGGCAATTACAATCTTTAGCTCAACTTGGTTTATTAAGTAAATTTGTCGGTATGCTCACTGATTCACGCAGCTTCCTCTCGTATACACGGCATGATTACTTCCGTCGGATTTTATGTGAGTTTCTAGGTGGACTCGTTGAAAATGGAGAATATCCGTATGACTGGGAGACATTAGCACAGATTGTTGCTGATATTTGTTATCATAACGTTGAAGCTTACCTTGAGTTGAAATTATAAAGCATTTCTTTAGCTAAAATTCGCTAGAATATGAAAAAACCCAACCCACTATTGACAGCGCTTACAGAATATATTAAAATAATTAATGTAGTCTAAAGAGTGTTACTGATTCGATCAGGCATTACCTGTTATTACTACCGTCTTTTCGGTGTCTAATAACAGGTATTTTTTATAGTCAGCACAATGGGGGAGTATTTTCATGGAATGGATTTTTGTCAAAAGTTTTAACAATAATGCGGCACTTGTCGCTGATACCGTTAACAATGAATGGATTGTGGTGGGAAATGGTATTAGTTTTGGAAAGAAAAAAGGCGATCAAATTGATTCGGGGAAAGTTGAACGTTATTTCCAAGCATACGAAGTAAATCAAGAAAGTAAACAAAATTTAACAGCAATTGCGACATTACATGATCAGACATTGGTTGTGACATCGGAAATTGTGACAATATTTACGGAAAAAACGGGACTTGAATTTAGTGATCATCAATATTTAGCATTGGCAGATCATATTCAATTTGCGGTAAATCGTGCCAAAGAAGGATTGACAGTTAACGTTGCGGCAATGGCATGGGAGTTACAACTTGTCTATCCACAAGAATATGCTATTGCTAAAGAGACGAAACTGCATATCGAGACAGCATATGGAATTTCTTTACCTGAAAGTGAGATTGTATTCTTAATGTATCATTTTATTGGCGTCAACAATGAACTTGAACAAATGAATGATACAGTGCGTGTTACTAGCTTAATCCAACAAACATTAGAAATTGTCCAACATTCAACATCACAACAATTTGGTACAGATAATTTGAATTATTCACGTTTTTTAACCCATCTTCGTTTCTTTATTTTGAAAAAAATTCAGGAAGAAACATTTGTTGATAGTGGGATTGAATCAGTCCTGATTGAAAAAATTCAACAAGAGTATCCAGAAAGCTATGCCTTAGCGAAAAAAATTGGGGATTTTTACCAATATCAAGAAAAATGGCAAATGACAGCGGAAGAATTACTGTATTTAACTTTACATTTATGTCGCCTGACTTTACTATAAGAAATGATAAAAAGCCCTAATCAATTTGATTTGGGTTTTTTATCATTATATAATGAAGAAAGTAGTACCAGGAAAGGAAAAGAGAAAATGACACATCGTGAAATCGCACAACAAATTTTGGCAGCAGTCGGTGGCCCAAATAACATCCAAACGATGAGTCATTGTATGACACGGATTCGTTTTAAATTACATAACATCAGTGTAGCGCAAAGTGACAGTATCAAAAACCTTCCCGGTGTCTTAACAGTAGTCGAAAGTGCGGGGCAGTATCAAATTGTGATGGGAAAACAGCTGATGGCAACGTATCAAGAAATTGAGCAATTACTCCGACCAGTGATAAACAGTGAGCCAGAAAGTGTGAAAGCATCAGTCTTGAGTCGTACATTTGACACGATTATTTCAATTATCACACCACTCTTAGGTGTATTGATAGCCTCAGCAGTTTTAAAAGGTATCACAAGTGTCGCAGTTGTTTTAAATATTCTTACAAATGATAGTAGTACCTATCTCGTTTTATCTGCTATTGCGGACAGTATTTTATATTATTTACCATTTTTAGTGGCCTTAACGGCTAGTAAACAATTTCAATTATCACCGTTCATTGGGCTTGGATTAACGGCCGTACTCTTTGCACCAACACTACTTGTTGATAAGATTCAACATTTAGAGCCAATTTACAGTTTATTTTCAGGTACGTTATTCGAATTACCAGTTTATTTTACCTTATTTGATTTGCCAATTGTGGCCGCAAATTATTCCGGGGCACTTTTACCGGTTATTGCAATTTGTTACTGTGCTTCACTCGTCGAAAAATTTTTTGATCGTCGTTTTTTTGGGACACTCAAACATGTCTTTTTACCAGCAACCGTGATTTTATCACTCGCACCAATCATTCTCGTACTGATTGGACCTGCGATGCATGTGCTCGGGCTTGGTTTTTTACAAGTAATCACCGATTTAATCGCATGGAGTCCGTTATTAGCTGGTCTGATTATGGGTGGGACATGGCAAATTTTAATTGCAGGTGGTCTCCACTGGGTGTTGTCACCAATCTTCTTACTTAATTTAACAAATCAAGGCTTTGATAATTTGTTTGTCCTGACAACAGCGACAGTCTTTGCACAAAGTGGAGCCGTTTTAGGTGTTTTATTGAAAACAAAAGATCGAAATGTCCGAAAAATTTCGTTACCAATTATGATTTCAGGACTGTTTGGGATTACAGAGTCTGCTATTTATGGTATCACCTTGCCAAGAAAATCACCATTTATTATTAGTTGTCTTGTTGGTGGTATCGGTGGAGCCATCATTGCCGTCTTAGGGGTCAAAAAATATGTTTTATATGGATTTGGTGTCTTAACCTTCCCTTCATTAATCAATCCGGTGGGTGAAAATGATTGGCGAATTTTACTTGTTGTCTTGATTTGTTTTGGAGCATTTGTGATAACAGCAGTTGCAACTATGTTATTCTATCACGAGAAAAGCGACGCAAAAGATTTGACCGATGAAGTAAATCCTGATTCCGAAATTATTTTTGCACCCCAATCGGGAGTAATCGCTCCCTTGGTTGAGGCCCAAAATCCAATTTTTGCCTCTGGAGTTATGGGAAAAGGCTGCATAATTCAAACCCAACAGTCACAATTTTTCACGCCAACAGCTGGTGTTATCAAAGCTGTTTTTGCCCATAGTGCCGGTGTGGAAATGACGACCCAATCAGGAGCACAGATTTTGCTGCAACTTGAAACAGATGATAGCCCGACTGAGGTTCGTTTACTTGTGGAAACAGGTGACCACGTTCAAGTTGGGACAGCACTTTTTGAAGTGATAACACCAAGTAAAAATCAGTGTCAGCTCTTGGTTGTCATTTTAAATAGTGAGCGCTATGAATCGGTGACAGTTCATGAGCGGAAAAAAATTAAAAAAGCACAGCCACTGATTGAACTGGCACTATCAGAGCAGGTAGAAGTGATGCCACCACATCAGGAACAGGCGCTACAATTCTCAGCGCTACCATAAGCCGTGAGTATGTAGAGAAATCCATAAATGAAAAACCAGTTTCCGGAACAGAACTGGTTTTTTTATGAACAGACTTTCTTTTCCAGTCAAAAACAGCGTATAATAAACATAAACACGAAAGGGGAAAGAAAATGCTAGGGATTGTATTGGGAGGAGTATTAGGATTGGCCGTTTTGTTATTAGCATGCGGATATTATAGTTTTTATTTAACGACAATGGTTAAACGAAGAACAGATGAAGAACTGTATCAGCTGTATCCGGGCACAGCTGATTTTTATCAGCGAACGGCTAAGACAGCCAAGCGAATTATGAGTCATGATGGATTGCAATTATATGGGGAATTGTATCAGCAAAGCCAAGAGGTAAAGGCGGACCAGCTAGTTATTTTGGTTCACGGCTACAAAAATAATCGCTTGGCAAGTATGCAATATATCCCAATGTTTTGGCAACTTGGTTATGATGTGTTCGTCGTTGATCAACGTAGCCATGGTAAAAGCGAAGGGAAAATCGCAACCTATGGCAATTGTGAAAAGCAAGATCTGCTAGCTTGGATAAATCAATTACAGTCGGAATATCATCGCATTGGTCTGCATGGTCATTCGATGGGTGGAGCAACTGTACTAGCAGTCGCTCAGTACGAAAAATTGGCATTTATTATCAGCGAGGCGGGGCTTACTCAAGCAGCACAAGGTGTACAAACATATGTCCAAAATCGACTACATTTACCGAATTGGGCGGGGGAAATTATGATTGCGCTGACCAATATCTTTACTATTTTGTTGGGAAAATTTTCTTTATACCGAACGAATCCAGGGAGTGTTGCCAGTCAGAGTACAGTACCAATACTCGCGATTCATGGAACAGCAGACGAATCAGTACCAGTGTGGATGTCAGAACAATTAAT
Organism: Firmicutes bacterium ZOR0006; assembly: GCA_000798955.1. Taxonomy (GTDB): domain Bacteria; phylum Bacillota_I; class Bacilli_A; order Culicoidibacterales; family ZOR0006; genus ZOR0006. The sequence goes on from JTLC01000036.1 coordinate 23,007, forward strand.
TGCTGATAAAATCGGAGAATATAATCAATTATGGCGAATCGATGGTGGGACGCACAAGGACTTGTATCAAAAGCAACCAGGCGAGTATAACCGAATTATCGAAACATTTTTACAACAAATATCGAAATAAAAAAACCTGTTCACTCGCAATTGTGTGTGAACAGGTTTTTGATTAAGATTGAAAACTGATTATTTCATGACCGTTATCAGCTAACCAAGTGATGAATACTGGATCAGTGAGAATTGCTAGTTCTTTTTCACGGATTTGCAAATAGCTTGAACGTTGGCGGAGTAGTTCATCAACATGTGCTGGATGACACATAAACTCGAGACTATCGACTTGTGCAGACGTGATAAGATGTTGTAACTGGTTGAGTGAAACCTGATCGTCATAAAATTGAGCCGAAAAATCATCAGTGACAGTGAGGTGTTGATATTGAGCAGGAACATCATAATTTCGTAAGCGAAGCTGGTATTTCTCTGCTAATTCACAAACAAATGCAAAAATTTCGGGGTGTAAATGACCATGGCGGTGGCTATCAAGATGAGTTGGTTTGAGCCCATGCGTAAAAGCAAAATCAATTTGAGCATGTAATTCGCGTTTGAGTGCTTCCCAGTCAACGGGAGCTACCGGTGTAGCGTAAGGAGTTTGGATCCATTTGAAAAAATCACCATTTTCATCAGTGCAGCCGGCAATAAAACCAGTTAAACTTGGACCTAAAAACATATTTAAGTGGATACCAATATCTAAAGTTGGATGGGCTTTTGCTAAAGCAATTGCTTCATGTGTTGTTTCACCAAGATTTGTCATCAATGTTGTTGAACGAACGACACCCTCAGTAAAAGCTTCAATAATTCCTTGGTTTACACCAGAGCTGATACCGAAATCATCGGCATTAAAAAGTAATTTCATCGTGAAGAGCTCCTTTATTTCATAATTTGCCCCTTTAGTATACTACTTTTTAGTTTGTGTCACAATTGTTCTCAGCTGTCAAAAAAAAGAAAATTTTTTTCTTGAAACCGATTTCGAAAACTGATATAGTAAAAGAGAAATAAGTAGAAGAACAAAGGGGGACATGCGTATGTATGTATGTTTAGATATTGGCGGATCATCAGTAAAGACTGCATTAATCAACGAAAAAGGGGAATTTAAACGCACAAAATCATTGGCAATTACGTCAGATTTTTCGAGTTTTATGGCAGCAATTTGTCAACATATTAATGAGTTGCAAACAACTACTGAAGTAAAAGGAATCGCGATTAGTGCACCAGGTGCTGTCGATGTCGAAACCGGTATCGTTGGAGGGTCAAGTGCAATTCCCTATATCCATGGACCAAACTGGAAAGAAATACTAACAAAAAAGTATGAGATGCCTGTGAGTATTGAGAATGATGCGAATTGTGCGGCTTTAAGCGAAGTGTATTTTGGGGCAAATCCTGAAATTAAAGATTTGGCATTTGTTGTTTGTGGTACAGGAATCGGGGGAGCAATTATTAAGGGACGTCAAGTGCATCGTGGGACAAATCTGCATGGTGGTGAATTTGGGTATATGATTATGAATGCCAATGACGATATTTCAACTTGGAGTAAAGTCGGATCAACAAAAATTCTTGTTGATAAAGCTCAAGCCTATTTTCAAGATGATACAATTGATGGACGCGAAGTTTTTCACCGAGCCCAAGCTGGAGATGAGAACTGTTTGAAATTTATCGATGAATTTTATACAATTATGGCAGTAGGTATAATGAATATTCAATATATCTATGATCCAGAGTATATTCTTGTAAGTGGTGCAATTAGTGAGCAAACTGATTTTATCCAGCAAATTGAAAAGAAATTAGTAGCCATGATGAAGCGAAATCATGATCGTAAGATTATGCCGAAAGTGATGAAGTGCACATGTGAGAGTGATGCCAATCTTTACGGAGCTTTAGCACATCACCTCGTTGAGTATCAAGGACTACAGTAAGTAGGGATAATAATGACAATTTATGATATTGCAAAACAATTAAATGTGTCGCCAGCAACAGTTTCAAAAGTAATTAATAATTACCCAGATGTGAGCGTGAAAACACGAGAAAAAGTACAAAATTTTTTGAAAGAGATTAATTTTCATCCGAATGCTCAAGCCCAAAGTCTCTCAACCAAAAAGAGTTGGATGATTGGTGTCGTCTATTATGAAGAAACAGGTGTGGGATTAAGTCATCCATATTTCTCGGCAATTATTGATTCATTTAAGAAAAGTGTCGAAGCAGAAGGGTACTCAATTCACTTTGGTTCAAAAAATAGTCGATTGATGAATGATAATTATCTTGATTATTTCCGATACCGAAATGTTGATGGGATTGTTGTATTTTGTACTGATCAAAATGACAAACAAACATGGCAAATGATTGAAAGTGACATTCCGGTTGTGGTCATTGACATGAAAATTGATGGTGCAACAACAATTACATCAGATAATGAGCTCGGTTGTAGAATGGCGATTGACTATCTCGTTGGATTGGGACATCGAAAAATTGCACATATTGCTGGCTGTCGTGGAAATAACTGGGCGAGCCAAGTCCGAGAACGTGGCTTTATTGAGGCAATGACCCAAAATCAATTGCCAATTTTACCGGGGTTTATACAATATGGGCAAGATTTCACTTTTGAAAGTGGCTATCAAGCAATGAAGCTTTTATTAGCTAATAGTGAACGACCAACAGCAGTATTTTCTGCAAGTGACTTGATGGCTGCAGCGGCAATTGAAGCAATTAATGATGCCGGTTTACGAGTTCCGGAAGATATTTCGGTGATTGGGTTTGATGATATTGAATTAGCAAAATTTTTAAAACCGAAATTAACAACAATTCGGCAAAATACAGCAGAACTCGGAAAAAATGCAGCAAAATTATTAGTGAAGCATATTGATAAAATTCAAACTGAAGTTGATTTTGTAGTTCCAGTTGAATTCATTGAACGTCAATCATGCAAAAAAATCTAAAAAAAGATTTACAAAAAGTTGGAAATAAATTACAATTAAAACAGAAAGCGGTTTCTAATGTATTTTTCTTTCTACGAGCCGAAACTGACTTTGGCATTAGGTTATCTCGATTAAATTGAGATAACCTAAAAAAACCGCAAAATAAAAACCGGTTTCGGAAAGCGCTTAAAAAATTAGGGGGTATTTACAGATGGTAAATTTCAAGAAGGTCATGACAAGTGTGGTAGCAGGGGGCTTAGCACTGAGTCTTGCA
>JTLC01000037.1:0-36314 GCA_000798955.1 Firmicutes bacterium ZOR0006
TGCAAGCCGTTTAAAGCGGTGACAAGTTATTGTTTCAAAGAAAAAACAACGAATCCTGTCAAAGATTATCGTTGTTTTTTCTTTTTGGTTTGAATTTTATCAACAAGTTCAACACTTGATGATAGACAATCAATTACGAGTTGCAGCAGTTCAAAAACGACTTTTGCGACCATAAGTATTGCGATAAACTCAATCATGGGACTCCCTTCTTGGAAGTACACCAAAGAAAAACCATGGGCATCACCTCCATACTTGGAAACTTTGCCACAACAATAAACTTCTTGCAAGCGAAATTGTATCATAGTTGACTATCTGAATCAAGAAATCGGCTAAATAACGCAAAAAAACCACGAAAATTGAATTTTTCGTGGTTTTTTGTTACCAATTTGTTACCATTAGCCTTGAAAGGAAAACATGAAAGCTTGTATTTACTGGCTTAAATGCATGTCAAAAGGCAGATTCATTATTTTTCCATGAAATCTTTGAGGTGTTTGCTTTTTGATGGGTTACGGAGTTTACGAAGAGCTTTCGCTTCGATTTGACGGATACGCTCACGCGTTACCCCAAATTCTTGTCCAACTTCTTCTAATGTACGTGTACGTCCATCATCTAATCCGAAACGTAAGCGTAACACGCGTTCTTCACGATCAGTTAAACGTTCTAAAACATCACGAATTTGTTCTTTTAAGACTTCGTTCGTTGCATATTCTGTCGGTGAAACTGAATCTTGATCTTCGATGAAATCTCCTAAGTGTGAATCATCTTCTTCACCGATTGGTGTTTCTAATGAAACTGGTTCTTGCGAAATTTTTAAAATTTCGCGGATTTTATCAACTGGTAATTCCATCGCTGCTGCTAACTCTTCTGGGTCCGGTTCACGTCCTAATTCTTGAACCAGGTTCCGTTGAATACGATTTAATTTATTAATCGTTTCTACCATGTGAACAGGAATACGGATTGTACGAGCATGATCCGCAATTGCACGTGTAATTGCTTGGCGAATCCACCACGTTGCATATGTTGAAAATTTAAACCCTTTTTCATAGTCAAACTTTTCAACTGCTTTAATTAGTCCCATATTTCCTTCTTGAATCAAATCAAGGAATAACATTCCACGTCCAACATAGCGTTTTGCAATACTAACAACAAGACGTAAGTTGGCTTCAGCTAACCGTTGTTTCGCAATTTCAGCACGGAATGGGTCATCACCAACGATGATACGAGCAAGCTCAATCTCTTCGTCTTGTGTTAATAAATCAACACGTCCGATTTCTTTTAAGTACATCCGAACTGGGTCATTAATACGAATTCCGATATCTTCGATATCATTTTTCTTATGTAATAACTTATCACTAATGTCATCTTTAAAATCATCAGTTTCAATATCTGGAACCACTTCTTCATCAATTGATAAATCATCTAGATCATCCGCAACAATCTCATCTTCTAAATCTTTCGCATCAATGCTATCTTCTAAAGATTCAACAGCGTTGATTTTATTTTCAACGAGATATGTCATCACGTCGAGTGGATCAACATCGGGAAAGGCTTTAATCTCATCTGTAATCTGTTCATGAGTAATAAAGTTTTTTTGCGTTTTCGTGTATTCTGTAATACTATCAATTAAATCTTGGGGAATTGTGATTGTTTTGCTTTTGCTCGTACTCATAGTAAACCCTCCATTATTTTTGTTTTATTTTCATGATTTCTAAAAAGTAACCGAGCTTCTCGTCCTCGCTTGTAGCAAGTTTCAATTTGGCTTCAAGTTCCTTAATCTGGTCATCATTAACACGATTTTTGACTGTCGCGATGCAGTCCGTAAAATACGCGAGGTTAATCATTTCTTGATCATATCCATACATAATCTCACTGAAAATTTTAGCAAGCTCAGGCTCGTCACGTAAATATTCAATCAGATCGCGAATTTCCAACTGTTCGTGCTCGCGGTAGGCACTTAAAATATAGTAAGCAATTGCCCGTAATTGGTCATCATACAAAAAGTTGAGTTCTTGTTGATATCGCTTTGCATATTCAATTGAAGTTGCAAGTGCAAATAGAATATGCCGCTCGGCAATTTCCTCTTTTCGATAACGCTTATGTGTCTGCTGCTGAATGGGCATGGCCACCGGTATTCGGCTTGGTGATGCCTGGTGAGTTTGAAGCGCTGCTAATTGCTGTTGCAATGTCACAAACGTAATTTCAAATTCTGCTGCTAAACGTTGTAAGTAAAGTTCAACTTCAATCGGATCAGAATTATTTGCCAATTCCTGTAACACCCGCACTAAATATTCTTTACGATCTTCGTAATTATTTAATTGCAAGCCTGTTCGGAAAGAGCGATATTTGAATTCCAATAAACTAATAGGCTCTTGAATTAAGGTTTGTAATGCCTGTTCACCGAACTGTTTCGCATAGTCATCAGGATCGAGACCGTCGGGTAAATAGGCGACCTTGACTTCTATTCGTTGCTGTTCTAATAGTTTTGCTGCTGTCAAAGTTGCTTTCCGGCCTGCTAAATCACCATCATAACAAATAATTGCGGTATTTACATAACGCTTTATAAGCTTTGCTTGTTCCATTGTAAAGGCGGTTCCTAGTGATGCGACGGTTCCTAAAACATTTGCATTCACAAAGGCAACAACATCCATCACACCTTCAGTCAAAACTAAAAACTTTTGCCGCCGAGCCGCATCTTTTGCCTTATTTAAAAAGTAAAGTACTTTCCCTTTTTGGAAAATCGGTGACTCAGGACTATTATAGTATTTCGGTTTTTCATGATCAGCAGCATCAATAATCCGACCACTAAAGCCAACCACACGTCCATCAACATCCCAAATAGGAAAAACGATTCGGCCAAAAAAGGCATCGTATTTTGATTGTGTCTCTTGTCCATGAACAAGGCCAAGTTGCATCGCATCAGTGATAGCCAATTCCCGACTTGCTAAGAAAGCGGGTAACAAATGTTCTCGTGGGGCAAATCCAACTTCAACTGCCTGCAGTGTTGCTTCGCTGAGTTGGCGTTGCTCGAGCAAATATTGTCTTGCTTGCTCTCCTTGTGGACTTGTGAGAACCTGTTGGTAGAGCTTACTCACCCAATCATTAGTATCAAATAATGCTTGCATATGTGGTGCGACTGGTGCTTTTTGTTGTTGCTGATAATCACCGGCTGGAATATCAAGTCCATATTTTTGTGCTAATAGGAGTACACTTTCAACAAAAGAAAGATGTAAGTACTTCATCACAAAACTGAAAGCATTCCCACCTTCGTGACACCCAAAACAATGAAAAATTTGTTTATCAGGTGAAACTGACATTGAGGGGCTATCTTCTTGATGAAATGGACAACAAGCAAAATAGTTACGACCACGCTTTTCTAATGGAATATAATCAGCGATTACTTCAACAATATCGGCTTTATGACGTACTTCATCAATAAATAGTTCTGGCAACTTTGCCATGCTCCCCCTCCGTTCTCAGTGATTAGTGTTTTTTAAAATTGCATTGCTGTTTCAATATATGCTTTTAATTCATCAATGTGAACACGTGTTTGTTCCATCGTGTCACGGTGACGAACTGTCACTGTTTGATCGTTTAACGTATCATAGTCGACAGTAATACAGAATGGTGTTCCAATTGCATCTTGGCGACGGTAACGTTTCCCGATTGTTCCAGCTTCATCGTACTCAACCATGAAATCTTTAGCTAATTTTGCGTACACATCTAAAGCTGGTTCGCTTAATTTCTTCACTAACGGTAACACACATGCTTTATATGGTGCTAACGCTGGGTGTAGTCGCATAATTTCACGTGAATCATTCTCATCGATTTGTTCAACATCATACGCATCATTCATGATTGCTAACATTAAACGATCAACCCCAACTGATGGTTCGATACAGTACGGAATATATTTTTCGTTTGTTTGTGGATCATGGTATTCCATGCTTTGTTTTGAATGATCTTGATGTTGACGTAAATCATAATCCGTACGGTCAGCGATTCCCCAAAGCTCTCCCCAACCAAATGGGAATTTGTATTCAAGGTCACTTGTTGCATTTGAGTAGTGTGATAATTCATCAGCATCATGATCACGCATACGCACATTTTCCGGATTTAAACCAACATTATATAAAAATTGTTGCGCTTGATTTTTCCAATATTCGTGCCACTCTAAATCTGTTCCTGGCTTACAGAAGAATTCTAGTTCCATTTGTTCGAATTCACGTGTTCGGAAAATAAAGTTCCCAGGTGTGATTTCATTACGGAATGATTTCCCGATTTGTCCGATACCAAATGGGACTTTTTTACGTGATGTTCGTTGTACATGTTTGAAGTTAACGAAAATCCCTTGTGCTGTTTCAGGACGTAAATACACGGCATTTTTTGCTTCTTCGACAACACCTTGGAAGGTTTTGAACATTAAGTTAAATTGACGAATTTCTGTGAAATCAGTTGCTCCACAATTTGGACATTGGATGCCATTCTCTTGAATGTACACTTCCATTTGCTCATTTGTCCAACCATCAGCAACGATTTCTTGATTTGAAAAATCTTCAATTAATTTATCAGCACGGTGACGTGTTTTACATGCTTTACAGTCCATCAATGGATCTGAGAAACCACCGACATGTCCTGATGCTACCCAAACATTCGGGTTCATCAAAATTGCAGTATCAACACCAACATTATATGGTGATTCTTGAACAAATTTTTTCCACCATAATTTCTTTAAGTTATTTTTTAATTCGACACCTAACGGTCCATAATCCCACGTATTTGCGAGTCCGTTGTAAATTTCACTTCCTTGATAGACGAATCCTTGCGCCTTTGCATGATTCACAAGTTGTTCCATAGTATGGTTTGCCATAAATAAAAATCCTCCTTTAATATAAAAAAGCGAACACGACGCTATGCACTGCCTCAAAGACATCACATAGGGACGAGTTCACTCGCGGTTCCACCCTATTTATCTTCAGGCTTAACATGGGTTCATGAGTGCCTGAAAATCACTTTTTTAAGAAATCACTCCAGGCTCCATTCATCAATTGCGTTTTCCACTTGGCTTTCACCGACCCAAGTTCGCTTGTTGGTACGTCAACAGATTACTCTTCCCTTCTTAGTGAAGTATAGATCTTATGGTTGCCTTTATGCATGCTCAAAAAGCAGGAGTCAACCCCAAGATTTGTTCTTTTATTATAGCCAAAAACCTTGAGAAAAACAAGCCTTTCGCATAAAAAAATAAAAAGAACGAGCTACACAATGTAGCTCGAGCGTTATGCTTCACTTTAGCGCCTGAAAAGGCTCGCTTTTTTAAAACTTTAGGTCTGTACTTAGAAATTTTTGGCTTTTTAAATACAATCCTGAGTACTGTTCAAAAATTTGATCAAACACTTGTCGCAAAATCGGCTTGACTTCAGTTGGCAATTTAATGTTTACTAATGTACTCACATCTTGGCGACTTAAAGCAATCAAGGTTTTAATGACTAATGGTTGATCAACTAGCTGCTGCCGATTTTGTGGTGCATGATTCGCACAGACAAAACCACCCATTGCCAACGAGAAGCCAATAATTTGCTGACTTTGACATATCGCACATCCAGATAATTGCAGGGCAATCCCTAAACGCATCAAAATTTGTAATTCGAATGCTAGCGTCAATCCTTCTGGTTCATGCCCCTCATCCATTAATTGTAAGCATGTCAAAAACCAAGTGAACAATTCAGGATCTGGTTGATAATCGACACCAACTTGGTTGATGAGTTCACACAAATAAGCAGCATGACTCATTGCTTGATAATTCATTTTCAAGCGGCTGAAATAATCAATTGTCTCACCTTGGTATAACAATGATAAGCCATCTCGTTGCGAGATGCCGAAATCACCATAGGTAAATAATTGGGTTAATGCTTTGTAGCGACTATTTGCCCGCTTTGCTCCACGAACCAACAGTGGTACTCGACCAAGCTCTTGGCTAAAGACACTGATAATTTCATCATTTTCTTTAAAGTCAATTCGCCGTGTGACAATACCTTTGATTTCCGTTGCCATAATTAATAATCTTCTTTTTGGTATCCAAAATCATTGAGGTGAATTTGTTTATTTCGCCAATCTTTGACAACTTTCACCCAAGTTTGCAAGTGCACCTTCGTTCCCAAAACACGGTTAATATCTTTGCGGGCATCTGTCCCAATGCGTTTCAGCATTTGGCCATTTTTGCCAATGATAATCCCTTTTTGACTTGGACGTTCGACAATAATTGCAACCATAACTTCAAGACGACCATCTTCATCACGAGTAATGTCTTCAATTGTCACGGCAACTGAATGCGGAATTTCTTCACGCGTATGCCACAATACTTTTTCACGTACGATTTCCGCCATGATAAAACGTTCCGGATGATCCGTCACTTGCCCCTCAGGGTAATACTGTGGGCCTTCTTCTAAATAATTATATAAAACATCGAGTAGCACATCTAAGTTTTCGTGTTTTTTCGCTGAAATTGGAATAATTTCGGCAAAGTCCATTTCTGACTTCGCTTGATGGATGAAGTGATATAATTGTTCTTTTGTTAGCAAGTCAATTTTATTGACAACAAGAATCACTGGTTTGTGAATGTTTTTCAAATGTTCCATGATGAAACGATCACCTGTACCAATTTCTTCAGAGGCATTTAACATAAATAAGACAACATCAACACCACCTAATGATTTTAAGGCTGTATCCGTCATAAATTTTCCAAGTTCATGCTGTGGTTTGTGAATCCCTGGTGTATCGATAAAGACATACTGGGCCGCATTTGTTGTCACAACACCTTGGATTTTGTTACGTGTTGTTTGTGGCTTGTCACTCATAATTGCTACTTTTTGGCCAACAATCGCGTTTAAAAATGTCGATTTACCAACATTTGGACGACCAACGATTGAAATAAATCCCGAATGGAATGCTTGTTTACTCATACTTTTTCCCTCAACTTCTCTACTTTAAATTTGGCAATCAGACTGTTGCCATCAGGTACTTAGACAGTGTTATTATACACCCCTTTTGCAAAAAAAGAAACCACAGGCAGATTTCTTTGCGCTTTAACACATCACAATTTCGCCATCATTCACAATATTCACGGATTTGACGGGAACAGATTGCATACGTTGTCAGAGCATACCCACCATAAAAGATTGCAAAGACCGCAGCGGTAAATAAAGCACCGGCCAATAAATCAGGCTTACCAAGCTCAATCAAATAACTCTGCACGATTCGAATTCCCACAATCGCATGGATCAAAGCAAGTCCGAGCGGTAAGAGAAAATGGACACTGACTTGCGTCGCCACAGAACGCTTGAACATCGTTTCTTCAAGACCTAATCGTTGTAACGTTTTATAACGCGGTAAACTATCGACTATTTCTGTGAGTTGCTGTAATGCTAAAATCGCAACACTAGCAAGCATAAAAATAAAACTTAAGTAAAGGCCAATAAATAAAATCACATTCGTAAATCCCGTACTTTCTTGAATTAAGCCTAGGCGGGTGATTCCGCTAAAATAACCAGCAGAAAATTGTTCTGCTTGATTTTGAAATTCGTAAAAGGCATGGTCAAGCTCTTTTAGTCGCGTTTGCTCGTGATTATCTATTACGTTGATATTGACACGTTCTTTCAATTGATAGACATTTTCTTGTTGCAATGCTCGTTCAGGAACAATCAACGCATATGAGGAGACAGCCATTTGTGTACTGAGTGTCAAGGGCTGTAGCGGTGTTTTCTGTGTGGCATTGATTAATTCAAAGTTTTGGGTCCCCAGTTTGATTGTTTGTTGCTGACTGACAAATTGGGCGAAGGTATTTTCAATTGCTGGGATATCACCTAATAACAATACTTGGTTTTCAGCTAATGTGATTGGTTCACGCCCTGTCATCGCCAAAATTGCATTATAATCACGCTCACTGTAGAGATACGGATCACTAATTTGATATGGTTTTGCCAAATAGGCTTTTTCACTTGCTACTATAGCCTGCTCTTTCAATAGTTCAACAACGTTGGTCACTGTACCATATTCACTAAACTGGTAAACTTGATCTCCTGGCTGAAAGACAAATCCTGCTTGGGTAATCATTTCCTGTAAATCATGATTCGTGGTGCCATCATACGCATAATAACTTGCTGAGGCATCAACTGGTGTTTGGGCGATTAGAGTTCTTTCTAATGCGGTTTTAAAGCCAAAACTCGTTGCTAAGGCACCAACAGTCAAGAAGAGTAACAAGCAAATGATTGTGGTCGAGATGTAATTCGTTTTGACTTTACTGTAAATTTGGCGAAATGTAAACATCCGTACTCCTGATAAATACTGGTGGGGAAATTTTTGGGCGCCAACTGCAAACCAGCTAGCAAAACTCCAAAAAAAAGCAAAGGTTCCCAAAACTCCGCACCCAATTGGCAACCAAAAATAAGGGTTATTAGGATCAAGGCCAATTTTCATTGCTAGCCAATAAGCAAAAGCAAGGCAACTGATTGCTAATAAGCTAATGAGGGTGACAATCATCAGTCGTGGTTGTTTGATGCGTTCATTCTCGCGGTTGGCGCTGAGTAACTCGTGCAATGAATATCTCATCATGACAATACTATTAAACAGCAAAACAATAAAGAAAATCAGACCAAAGGCGACAAATGTGACCCCTGCTGCTCGTGGCGACCACAAAAAGCGATAAGCGGTGAGAGGGACCAAAAACAGTTGGGTTGCTAATGTTGATAGAACTTGGGAGATAATGACACCAAACAATAATCCAACTAACAAAGAACCTAGACCGACTAGTAAGGTTTCAATTGTCAAAACCAAGGCGACATGCCATTTATTCATGCCTAAACTTCCATAGAGCCCTAGTTCACGTTTACGACGCTTGACCAAAAAGTTATTCGCATAAATAATCAAAGCCCCGAGTACACAGGAAATTACTAAAGACAAAATTTCCATTAAAAATTGGAGCAATGCCACATACTCGGCTTGCCGCTCGCTGATTTGCGTGAGAGCCGTTTGATCACTAATAGCATTGAAAGCATAAAACAAGCAAATTCCCAATGTTAATGTCAAAAAGTAGATAGCATAATCACGGGTACTTTTTCGAACATTGTTCCAAGCCATTTTAACGTACATCCGTCTCACCCCCTAGTAAACGAATTACCTCCATCAAACGATTAAAAAAATCTGTCCGACTCAAATTCCCTCGTGTAAGTTCAGTAAAAAACTTGCCATCTTTGAGAAAGACAATCCGTTGAGCATAACTCGCCGTAAAAGGATCGTGTGTCACCATAATCAGTGTCGCAGCTAAGTCTGTATGCAACTGACTCAGCAACTCTAACAACTTTCTTGCTGCTTGTGAATCAAGCGCACCTGTAGGTTCATCGGCCAAAATCAGAGTCGGCTGCGTAACAACTGCTCGAGCTGCAGCAACACGTTGCTGTTCTCCCCCCGATAGTTCATAAGGGTATTTGTCGAGTAACGGCCCAATGCCCAACTGTTGACTCACTTCACGTACCCGACTTTGCACAAGTGGTGCCGCAATTTTTTGGATTGTGAGGGCGAGGGCAATATTTTCAAATGCTGTCAGCGTATCAAGTAAATTTAAATCTTGAAAAATAAATCCTAACTGTTCACGACGAAATTTTGCTAATGTTTTTGCAGACATATTCGTTACATCTTGATTATTGATGATGATTTGACCAGTTGTCACCGCATCAATAGTGGCAAGACAATTGAGCAAGGTGGTTTTCCCACTCCCAGACGGACCCATAATTGCGACGAATTCCCCGGCAGTTACCTCTAAATCAATTAGATTGAGTGCTTTTGTTAATTGACTTTTATTTCCATAATATTTTTCGACTGCTTGTACTTGTAAAATTGGTTTCATCCAAATTACTCCTTTCACTTTTTCTTTTTGAGTATAGGCGATCTCAGAAAACCCTGCCTTAGATTTCCCTTGCAGTTTTCGAACATTTTTGTAAGTTTTAATTACGCAAAAGAAAAAAGCGACTTTCGCGCCCTTTTAATCGAGTGTCTGATGGCCTCCATGCGGGAAGCAAAGACTGACTGTTGTCCCCACCCCTTGTTGGCTCATAATTGTGAGTTGCAGATGTAATTTGTTGGTCAACCGCTGACAAAGATATAACCCAATGCCCGTTGATGGTGCACATTCACGTCCATTGCTTCCCGTATAGCCTTTTTTACAGACATGCTGCAATTCGTGTTTGGCAATACCACAGCCCTGATCAATCACTTCAACACGAACGTTGTCTTGCTCTTGCCGCACACAAATCGTAATGTTCTGGTCTTGTTCACTATACTGACAAGCATTTTGAATAATTTGTTGTAAAATAAATTTTACCCACTTCGGGTCACTGACCACTGATGTTTGTGTTTCATTTAGAATGATTTGTAAATTTTTTGCGCGTAAAGCAAAGGCTTGAGTTTGAATAGCTTGGCGAATGATCGGCTCAATAAGAAAATTGCGGACATGATAGTCCTGATTCGCTTGTGTACTCTTGACATAATAAAGTGCTTGTTCAACATACTGCTCAACCGCTTGCAGTTGTTGTTTCATCTCCAAGCGATTTGCTTGCGGAACATGTTTGGTGAGCAAGTTCGCTGCTGCTAGCGGTGTTTTCACCTCATGAACCCAGGTTGCTACATACTCTTGATACGTATTATTTTCTTGCTCGTGAAGCTTCACTTGCTCATGCATTGAGCGATTGCTTATTTTCAGCCATTCATAACTCATTTTTCCAGCCAAAAAATGTGGTTGTTTCATAACAACTGGTAATAAATAGGCTCGGTCTAATTTGGCCAACGTTTGTGTCGTTTCGCGATAAAATTTGATTGTTCGCCAATAGTCATAAACAAAATACATAATCAACGGAAAGAACCAAAGCAAAGCTATGATAAAAGCCCCAATTGGTGGAATCCGCCAAATTGTCAACAATAAAATGATGCCACAATATAATAGGAGCTGACTGACGATAAAAGTACTTTTATCCACTAGATATTGTTTCCATGTCATCGTAAATAATACCCCATTCCCCGTTTTGTTTCGATCATGTTTTCGCCACCAATCTGCTCGAGTTTTTTACGTAGCCGATTTACATTTACTGTTAGCGTATTGGTGTCAATATAGACATCAGAGGCCCACAAATAATCCATTAACTCATCACGACTAACCACTGTTTGTGGTTGCTGCAAGAGACAAATCAAAATTTTAAATTCGTTTTTCGTCAACTCGCAAAACTGCTGCTGATATTCGACACTCCCTCTTTTCAAGTCAAGTGTCAGCCCATTATAGCTGAGTTGTTCTTGCTCTTTGGATGTGTGCATCGTGCGACGCAACAATGCCTGAACCCGCGCAATTAAAATTTGTTCTTGGTATGGTTTCGTTAAAAAATCATCAGCACCTAAGTTCATGCTCATAATTTCATCAAGTTCACTATTCCGACTCGTCACGACCATAATCGGAATCATTGATGTTTCACGAATGACACGACAAATATGATAGCCGTCGTAGCAAGGCAATTGTAAATCTAATACAAGCAAATCTGGTTGTTGTTCATGAACTGTTTGAAAAATAGTTTGAAAATCAGTTGGTGCAGTGACATCATAACCATAGCGACGCAAGAGGTTTGTCAGTTCCCGACGAATAATCGGTTCGTCTTCAACAATCATAATTTTTGGCATATTGCTCCCTCTTTTTCGTTGTTTTTTCATATTAGTTAAAGTATAGCATACTTATTCTGCTCTTTGTTAAAAACTACTAGCCTTATTTCATTCAACTAGCGTTTCACACTTTTACTTTTAATCTTTGTAGAGAATTTCGTTTGTTCTTCAGTACAATACTAGCTACTCTTGCTTCACTAGCTATAAAACAACAAGATTATTCGTCTTTCCCACTTGTTCGAAATCATATTTTCACCCGTAATTAGCATGTCCTCACCAATGCTTAAATTACCAGTCTCTGATTTACATTGCACGTCCATACCTCTATCTGCAACTTATCAGTTTTTAGAGATTATTTCACTTATTGATTTGTAAATTACATGTAACTATTGAAGAAATTTCTTTTTTTGTTATTTTATCACAAAAATTCGTGATAATTTTCACAATTTAAGCTATAATGAAGATGTTTTTTTTATTAAGGAGGGGTTTTATGTTTGAAACATGTATCAAAATTGCGGGCGAATTTGTTTTTTGGTATCCATTATTGATGTCACTTTTTTGGATTGCGGGCGCACTCATTTTTACTTTTTTTCGCGAAAGTAAAAAACATGAGACACAATTTGCAGACATCAATTGGCCAAAGATGAGTATTTTAATTCCTTGTTACAATGAAGCTGAAACGATTGCTGAAACAATTCAGCACCTTTCGACTTTATCGTATCCTGACTTTGAAATTATTGCGGTCAATGATGGGAGTCGTGATCAGACCGGGCAAATTCTGACACAACTCGCAACAACACAACCAAAATTACGGGTCATTGATTGTCGAGAGAACAAAGGCAAAGCAAATGCCTTACATATCGCTGCTCATGCTGCACAATCAGAATATTTATTATGCATCGATTCTGATGCCATTTTGGATGATCAAGCACCATTTTATCTTATTCATCACTTCTTAGTTAAGGGTGAACGTGTTGGTGCAGTAACCGGTAATCCTCGAATTCGCAATCGTGACACACTGCTAGCACGGATGCAGCTTGTCGAGTACGCTTCCATTATTGGTTCAATTAAGCGCGCACAAAAAGTCATGGGCAAAGTAATGACTGTTTCAGGTGTTGTCGTTGCCTTCCGCAAAAAAGCACTCGTCAGTGTCGCACTTTGGGATCGGGACATGATTACTGAAGATATTGCTATTTCTTGGAAGTTACAAAAAAATTTCTGGGATATTCGCTATGAGCCACGAGCACTTTGTTGGATGCTTGTACCAGAAACACTCAAAGGTATTTACCAGCAACGCGTTCGGTGGTCACAAGGTGGTCAAGAAGTACTCTTCCGTCACTGGAATATTTTCACTGATTGGCGCCAACGGCGAATTTGGCCAATTTATCTTGAGCAACTATTAAGTGTCATTTGGTCATTTTTATGGGTTTTCGTCACAGTGCATTTAATTTTCACTGCCGATACCATTTCGCAAGTTTTGGTTTGGTTCTCATTCAATTCTTTTGCACTTGTCTTTCTCAGTCACATTCAACTGATGCTTTCGCTAAAAAATGAAGTCAAATATGATAACATCTTCACTTACTATCTCTGGGCTGCTTGGTACCCTGGTGTTTACTGGATGATCAATACTTTTGTCGTGATAAGTGCAACACCAAAAGCAATTGCTGCTCGTTGGAAAGGAGGTTATGCCGTATGGGATTCACCAGATCGCGGGAATCGCAAAGATTCATCATTCAATCACATCAATCAATCTTCAAAAAGTGTCTCTTAAGTTTTGCAACTGCACTCATCTGGGGCTATTCACTTGTTGTTTTTTATCTTTTTTTTAGCGGCCTATTTGACCATAATGATCCGATGATTGCGATTGTCAAAATTGCCCTTAATATTACAAATGATGGCATTCAAGCTTTTTTTCTGACATGTTTCAGCTTCTTCTGCTTGGCCTTCATCGGTCTCTTAATTTGGCGTACATACAATAAAAAACGCTTTGGTTCATTGACACGACGAACGTATCCATTACCAACAACCGCAACGGAAATTTTAGCACTACAGCTCATTGCTCCCAACGATTATGATCGTCTCCACGCAGAACAAGTCGTTGTCTTTGAGACTAATCCAATTCGTGATTTAACTGCAGAAACTCTTGGGGAGGATACTACTTATGATTAAAAAAATTGGCTTTCGCTTTATTTTTCTCGGCTTTTTCGCCCTCATCATCTCTCAACTTTTTACATTAGCAACGGTTGAGGCTGCAAAGCCACCTGTCATTACAGGGACAAATCAGTGTGTTGGCTTAAATTACCATCGTGTCCGTCAACCTACATTTTGGAATAAAATGGTGCCATTTGTGACACAAAATGAATCACTTAAAACCTATTCTGTTTTTAGTGATGATTTTGCCGCGCAATTGGATACGTTAGTTGCCGCTGGGGCTTACTTTGCGAAACCTGATGAGTTACTACACTTTCAAGAAACAAACACGTATCCAGAGAAGTGTGTCTGGATTTCCTTTGATGATGTTGATGAAACTGTCTTTAACAACGCCTTTCCACTTTTAGAGGCTCGGCAAATTCCTTTTACTCTCTTTGTCATTTCCGGCCATGTTGGTGACAAAAATTTTAACAACCTCGCTATGACAAATTGGGATGAATTGCGAACAATGCGTGATAGTGGTCTCGCAACCTTTGGCTCCCACACCCACGATATGCATTACCTCGAAGATAACAAAGCGGTGTTTTTAGCGGCAGATAAGCACGCAGAATTTGCTGCTGACTTAGAACTTAGCAAAAAGACGATTGAACACGAACTCGCTATTGCTGTGACAAGTATTGCCTATCCTTTTGGTGAAACCGATGATACTGTCACAGAAATTGTCAGAGGTCTTGGCTTTACGAATGCTTCGTTATTGAGTCCAAATACAATTAAGGCTGATGGTGATGCCCACTATCAAAACCGTTATGTCGTTTCGCAAGCACTTTTTGAATCAACAATTTTACCGTGGCTTCATGCTTAATTGGGGCATGCATGAACAATGCTTTACTCAGCTCGTACCAACACCTGGACGGCTGAGTTTTTTTATGGCTTCACTCACTACTTGAATCACGCTATTTCGCTCTTAAAGTAACCTGGATGTTTGCTGCCAATAAAAAACAACCATTACGCACGAATTTGACCGGACATAATGGTTGTTTTTATTCCCAGTTTTTCCAAACGTCTGGACAATAGCCCACTGTCGCTTGCTTCCCATTGCGGACAATTGGGGTTTGGAGAATTTGTTGATTTTCGAGTAATTTTGCTTCCTGACTTTCTGGTGTCAAATACTTGAGTAAAGCTACGGCTTTTTGATCCTTTGCTTGTGCATCAATCAAGGCATCTAAACTACCAACGGCTTGTTTCACACTCGTGAACTCACCTTTACTAAGACCTTTTTCCTTTAAATCGACAAATTGAAATTTAATTTTCCGCTCTTGAAAATACCGTTGTGCTTTTTTCGTTTCAAAATCTTTTTTCGTACCAAATATTTGGATGTTCATAGACTGCTCCTGACTCTATTCGCTGATAATCGCTTGTACACGACCAACAATTCCATTGTCTAACATCACTTTGATGCCATGGGGATGTTGGGGCGAATTCGTTAAAATTCGTTTGACTGTTCCTTGCGTTAATTCTCCCGTACGTTGGTGTTGCTTTTGCACCACTTGCACCAAGGACCCGATTTGAATCTCACTCCGTTTTTTCCCGTTCATCATGTACCTACTTTCTGTACAAAATTGTACGTTTCTTTTGCTTCATCATTGTACCATATTCACTAAAAGAAAGAAATGAAGGCATCGGTTATCCGCCTTCATTTCTGCATTATTTTGTGTCCTTTGATTTATTTTGTCGTTGATGCCAAAAATACTCACCAATTTGAATCGTAATAAACGGAAGGAAAAAACAAATAAATAAATTCAACCATACCCATTGATCTTGTACACCAATAAAGGCGAAAAACATCGTCATCGAAATAATACTTAAAATCGCAATAATACTAATACTAATCGGGATTCGGCCAAAGACACCAATTAGACCACCGCTCACTGCAAGGTACGCATAATTGCCAATAATCATCCACGTTGCTGTCACTTGAGAACTAGGATCCAGTGTAAAACTGATAAGATTCTCTTCACCTAAAAAGAGAAAGAGAAAGGAACCAAAAATGAGACCAATACTCGCAAAGAATGGCACAAGTAGTGTCAACAGGTCAATCCAATTTGCTTGTGGGATATCTAACCGTCGCAATTCGGCTTCAATCACAAATTTGAAAATGAAAATGGCTGCTAAATACGCCCACGCAATAAAGAAGAGAATGCCACCCCAAAACACACCACTTCCATATACGGTAATCAGGATGCCAAAGACTAAAATCGCAGCAAAATAACTCAAACAGACAATAAATTTATGTTGGCCATACAGCATTGTAATCCCGGCAAAGAGCATGCTCAAATAAAACCAAGCGAGCGTACTCAGCATGATAATTCCCCAAACGGTATCACCTTCAAAATCGCGGCTTAAAAAGACTAACCCGGTGATAACACCAACACTCACCGCTGGAAGCATTGCTAATACGAGATCAAGTGGATTTAGTTTTACTAACTTCATCGAACCCACCCTCCATCTTTCTAAATTGTGTACTTATTATAATCGCTTTCGTTTCAGAAACAAGCAGTTTTTCAAGAAATTTCCCACGCATTAAACTATCATCATCTGCAAAAAAACACAGCCCCGAATAGGCTGTGTTTTGTAATTTCTCTTATTTTCCTTCTTCCGGAATTGAGACAGTGATCTGGAAGTCATTGATCAACGTACTGCTCGGAATCGTCACGACCATATCATCGGGTTTCAGTGGTGGAAAAACGAGTAATCCCGTTACTTTGGAGTACTCAGTGATTGTTGTGGGTAACCGAAGCTCTTGCGATTCCTCAATCACACTTTGGCTCGCAAAAACTTGTTCACCAATTTTGGCGGTTGCTTGGCCCCAATCGAGCCGAACCGTTTGATTTGTCTGATTTCGAATACTCATGAAGATGCGTGTTTCTTCACGGCTATATTCAATTCGGGTTGCTGTCACGACAATACCTGCTTGCTCTTGGCTTTGCTTTGACAGATCATATTCTAAGTATGCTGGTCGGAGCACTTGGAGCGCCGGAAGCTTTTGAATCGCAACTGCTTCAATAATTGGGACATTATTTTCAACACCGCGGACATAGCCTGTCACTTGCACGTAGCTATCCAGCGAGAAGACAATTGGTAGTTTGCGAAAATAAATCTGGGTTTCGCCGCCACCACGACTTGGTTCACCATTCAACATAAAAACTTGTTCACCATTTTCCTTTTGTGGCAATGTTTTCACTTGTCCGCGCAGATTGATAAATTTACCGAGTGTTGTTTCAGTTTCATTGTACAATGAATCGACTGCTTGTGCCGAATCAGTAGAAATATAAACAGGATTCCCAGCCGCATCATATTCAGCTATGCTACGTGTTGACTCTGTTTTTGACAAGAAAAAGACAAGTAGACCAATGCTCAAAACAATCAGTGCACAACTCCCGAAGACTGGCAACCACAGTTTTTTTGTTCGGATCCTATTTTGCAGTTGTTTCATCACCATCTCCCCCTCCAAGCCCCTAGACAAAACTGAGCGTAGCTGTATCATTTTACTGGCACTATTATAGCAGATAATGCTGATAGCGACATGATTTTTTTGCTAAATTTTACGGTGTTCAGTAGAAAATCACTCGTTGACTGAAGATGAGTCGTTGCTCGCGCTTTTCATTATCATTATTCAATGCGCAAGTGGAATTGGACATCACCATTTCCAAGTGCTTGTTTTAGTCCGGCTGGATTTTCGAGAGAGCCAATTTTCGTGTAGGTATAGTGATTGCGCACCGGTTCGTAAAAAATGACAAAATATGTATTATTGTAAATCATCAAATCTCCGGGCTGAATTTCCGCAAATCTTTCGCTTGCGAGGGTAAACGGGAGTTCGAGCTGGACATATTTTTCGTTCCCATTTAACTCTGTCATCATCATAGCCATTGGCAGTTGTGTTTGGAAATAGGGAATCAGCTGTGGATGCTCGATGACGGCAATAAATTCCTGGTGATTGACTGTGATGACGATACGCAGCACCTGATCATCGCCTTTTATTTCTTCACTCTTGTTTACGCTATGATCACTGCTTGGGGTGATAACGGGTGGCGTTGCTTGCTCGATGCTTTCCCCTTGGTGACCGCAAGCAGTTAAAATCAGCAGCACACTCAGCAAGCCCAGATAACACAGCGGTTCGCGTGGTAGACTAACTTGTGGAGCATCGTCTTTTGGCTTAACTATGTAAGCTTTGCGTTAAAATCACTTCTAAGTCACTTGGGGTTAACGCTTTATAGCCACCGGTTAAAATTGGTGTTCTTTGGATAATCCCAGGAATCATTGCTACCTCAACACCTAAATCACTGAGATTCATGACGACACCAATTTCACGCATGTAGGCTTCCATCGCTGCTAAACCTGCTTCCGCAATTTCGACATCAGTTTTGCCTTGCGGATCAACATGCCAGACGTTAATCGCAAAACGTTTAAATTTCGCTAAACCATCATGCATAATATAACGATAGTACGCTAAGGAAATCGCTGATAACGTCATTCCGTGTGTTGCATTCGTAAAGCCACCGATCGACTGACCAAGCATATGAACCATCCAGTCTGTTGCTTTCCCTTTGGCAACGAGCGTATTTAACGCCCACGTTGATGTCCACATAATATTACTGCGGGCTTCATAATCGGTTGGATTTTGGACAGCAATTTTTGAGCTATGAATGAGTGACTGGAGTAAGCCTTCCATCAGATAATCAGAAGTATTATCATCCGTACCTGAGAAGTACTGTTCTAAAATATGTGACATAATATCAAAGCAGCCGGCAATCATTTGATAGTGTGGCACCGAGTACGTATAGGTTGGATCAAGAATCGCAAAGTGCGGAAAGACGTTTTCACCAAAGACATGGCCAATTTTCAATTTGCTTTCTGGGTGGGTAATCACGGTCCCACCATTCATCTCTGAACCGGTACCAACCATTGTTAAAATACACCCAACGGGGATAATTTTCGTTTCCGGGGCAACATCTTCATAGCGTAAAAAGTACGTTTCCCACGGATCAGTTGGACAATATGCTGAAATCGCGACCGCCTTGGCGTAATCACATGTCGAACCCCCACCGACTGCTAAAATCAAGTCAGCCTTTGCCGTCCGCGCACGTTCACACCCTTCATTTAATTTGGCAACCGTTGGATTCGGCATCACTCCTGGGTCTTCAAAGACGTTTTTACCATTCGCCTGTAAAATCTCTAATACGGCTTGATAAATGCCATTTTGTTTAATTGATCCCCCACCATAAACAAGGAGCACGTTCTCACCATAATTTTGTAATTCTGTTGCCAGTTCTTGAATGGCTTGCTCGCCAAAATGTAATCTCGTTGGATTATGATACGTAAAATTTCCTAACATGTTTGCTTCCTCCATTGGTATTTTCAACTGTTAAACAGTATCTGCTTTGAGTATACGCCTTAGAGTCGACTTCAAGGCAAGCCCTTTTTTGAAAAACGCTACCTGTTTTTAACCTGTCTTCAATTACAGCGAAATAGTCGAGTAATATAATCAAGAAAATTTTTTGCGTTCACGCCACTAACCAGTCGCGGTCGCGCGCGAGAAGGTGTACGCATGTCAGCCAAAATCATCTACCGGACAGCTTTTAGCTTCTGTCTTGTAACAGCCTTACTCTATTTCTTCTTTGGGCTTAATTCGCTTACGAGTGGTCTCGCACAATTAGAGTTACCACAACCAAGTACCTATATTGCCGAAATGGAGGCATTGAACGCTCCGCAAATTCCGCCACTTGAAGTGCTGCTCGAAGATCAATTCCAAACTCGTTCGCTTGCTCCGACTTCTGATTTAGATACCCTATGGCAAACTGGCAATCAAATTCAAGTTATCCAAGGTTTCACCACAGCCACACTGGCACTCATTACCGCTCTCAGTGCTGGATTCGCTCTAGCAAATAAAAAAAGTTTTGCTTGGACAACACTCGTGCTCGTCATGCTGACGTATCTTGTTGAAGAAATTTTTTCTTTCATTCGCGTCGGCATGTACGGCTTAGGGTCACAGATTATTTTCTATGAATATAATTTCTACTTTTTCAACCTGCTCGAAGCCTTGGCGATCTTGGCCGTAGTCGGTAGTGGTCTGTGGGTGCTATTGCGCTATCAACCCCACGTCAACACCCCACGTCCCCTTCCGGCTAAAAAACAGGAATCATTTGCGGCAGCAGCAGCCTTACCATTACTGCTTGTAGCACTGATAATGACGAGTTTGATATTTGCAGCCTATAATTTTGGGGTCTTCAAAGATGCTGCGACACAACTGACAAGTGGTCAATCACCAAGTGTTGTCATTACTCGGCAACTGAAAATTGCTGAAGCTGAAGCGACAATTGGCAACCTGCCGTTTAATCAAGCAGCAATGAAGGCTTCCTTCGAACGGCAACTCTACACCCCTTCGTTCCGTGCACCAAATGCTGATCTTGATACATTATGGACTGCGAGTATGTCAACGCGTATCATCGGCACAACTATTGCCTTTATTTTCGCCTTAACAACAATTTTACTGACGTTCAAAGCATTGCAAGGATACAAAACCATGTTGTTTGCGAGCATCGCCGGTCTGTTTAGTACTTTTTTGGCTACCGAACTTACCCGCTTTATCGGTACTGGTATTTATGGCGTTGGCCAGTTCGAGTACTATCGCTTTAGCTTCTGGTTACTCGCCTTTGTCTGCTTGCTAACAAGTTGCTTGCTCGTTGTCCATTTCCTCCGACCAGATGAAAAGTAATAACTCCAGCTGCCCAAGTTCTCTGATGAGCTTGGGCTTTTTTTGCCAATAAAAAAAGAGCTCTTTCGAAATCGAAAAAGCTCAATTCGCTACATGAGTCCGGGTGGAATCGGTAAACGCAACTCAAAATTTGTTCCTAAGCTACTGCTTGGAATTGTTAAGTCAGTCGTATAGGCCTTAATACTCGGAAAAGCAAGAATTCCTTGCACTTCCGAATTGGCTGGAATTGTTATCGGTAAGGCTCGGGTTTCATCAACCAACGCTTGGGCTGGAAAGACCCGATTCCCAACTTGAACAGTTGCTTGCTCCCACTCAATCGCCACCTCTGTCGCACTGTTATTGCTCACGGTAATCAGTAGCCGCGTTTCTTCATAGGCATAATCGATTTCGGTCACGGTCACACTGACATCCACAATTGCTAGCGTTTGATCGGGGAGGTCATATTCAAGAAAGGCGGGCCGTAACACGTCCACAGCTGAAATTGTTGCAAATGCCGTTGCCTGAATAATTGGAACTTTCGGATCAGCCCATTGCTTTTTCAGCCCACTGACATAACCCGTCACTTGAATATAGCTCCCAACCGGAAAAGCAAAATCAAGGTTGTCAAAGTAGACAATTGTCTCGCCACCTTGTCGCCCAGGTTCCCCAGTCAAGGTAAATACTTGTTCTCCTTCAGCAGCTTTCGGCTCCGTTGCTACTTGTCCGCGAATATTAACAAACTTCCCTAATGTTGTTTCGGTTTGATAATAAAGGCTATACATTGCCTGATCATTCTCATTGGCGACATACACAGGATTCCCTTGCTCATCATATTCCGGTGGGACATTGCCTTTGCTACCAAATGGTGCAAGAAACGTCAAGACCAGTGCAACGACACCAACAACGGCAAAAACACCCGCCAGACTCAAACCAATCACCCGCCCCCGTGTTGCTTTATTTAATTGTTTCATCGACTTCACCCACTTCCCAACGACAGCCTAGCCATTTGCAGTTCGTTTTGTGAGCACAGTATACCAAATCACAGCAGCACTGACGTTAACTTCTGACTAACTTCCACTAAACAACGATAAAAAACACAACCCCGTTTATGTGGGGCTGTGTTTACGGTTATAACGTTATGCTGTCGTTGATTTCCTGTATGCGCTTGTGGCGATATTTACTGACACTCATTCCCGTCCACAAGTGGAAAGCTCGCAAAAACGAATTTACTTCTTGGTAGGCAAGCAGAAAGGCAATTTCTTGTGCCGATATCGTTGTATTTTCTACGTAATTTACTGCAAGTAATTTGCGGGTTTGATTGAGCTCTTTTTGAAAACTCGTGTTTTCCTCTTGTAGTTTACGTTGCAATGTCCGCCGACTCAGATTCATTCGCACGGCAACATCATCAATTGTACATAATCCACTCGGAAACAATTCAACTAATAGCGTTTGCACTTGAGCTCGCACCGAATAATCGGCTTCTAATTCTGCCAAACGACGGCGAAGTTCAGGTTCAAAATAGTCCCACATCGCTGGATTTTGACTTTTAAAAGCAATCTCACTATCTCGACGATCAAAAACAAGTCGAACCGTTGCTGCTTTTTGAACTTCACATCGAAGAAATGCGGGCATCACGCTATTCGGTGACACGTTTGGATAACTGACTCGCCGGGGCTGAATCATCAGGCCCGTTGCTTTTCTGATGAGATGAACAAGAAAAACAATTTCAGTCATGGCGAGAAATGCAGGTAATTCATACTCTACCGAATTAATTTCAACTTGGATTTCGTGTGCGGTTTCACTAATTTGGTACTGAATTGGACCAATCAACTGTTTATATTTGGCTAAACGTTGCAAGCAGACGTACACATTTGGGCTACAATACGCGGCATAAATTGGCGGTGTGAAACTTTCGATTTGATCAGCGGTCGCTAACGCAATGATTTTTTGTTCGTCATGTAATTGTAGACCGATGGCTTCCATAAAGCGAAAATATTCTGCATATGTCAGCGTTGGTGTTGGTTGCTCAAATAATTGTGCATCCAGTGCCGCCACCTGCAAGATTGCGGGGACATCAAGACCAAATTTTGATAGTAACGTCGCATATTGTCCATCTAACAGCATTCGTTTCATACGTTCATCTCCTATTTAATACTTTGCATTTGTTGAATCAATTTCATTACCATTTTCTTTGGCATTAACGGCATTAACATCATCATTGGCTTTTGCCAAAATGTGAGTCCGGCAATGACATTCAACTTCCCTTTCATCATACCATTATATCCCGCTTCTGCAACTGCTTTTGGTGGGACAGCATTCGCAAACAATGCCGTATCGCCCATCCCCGATGTTGCCGCAAATCCTGTCGTCATTGCCCCTGGCATTAATGCTGTTACGCTAATATTCGTTCCCTGCACTTCTTGCCAAATTGCATTTGACAACGACGTTACATAGGCTTTCGTGGCATAGTACTCTGCTTGCAGCGGTCCTGGTGTGAGAGCTGCTGTTGAGGATACATTTAAGATACGTCCTGAACCACGATGTAAAAAATCAGGCAAAAAGAGTTTTACTAGTTTTGTCAGTGTGACGACATTAACAGCAAGCATTGATACATCTTGCTCCATTGTCCGTTGGGCAAATTCACCGCGGCCACCAAACCCGGCATTATTGATTAAATATTCCACCTCTATATTTTGTGTTTGAGCGTACTCGTAAACTTTTTCTGCGGCATCAACTTGGGATAGGTCAATGGCAAGAATATGTACTGACACTTGATAGGTTGCTGTCAATTCTGCTTGTAACGCTGCTAATGCTGTTTGGGTTTTACTGATTAAGAAGACATCATTGCCTTTGGCTGCATGAAGGTGCGCAAATTCACGTCCAAGGCCACCTGTTGCTCCGGTAATTAATGCTGTTTTATTGTTCATATTATTTTCCTCCTTACAATCTACTCTCGTGATTTGATAGTTTGATTATAGCGAAGAAAATCCCCACTTCACACATCATTCAGTGACACTTTTGCATCAATTCACGCCACACCTTCAGTAAGAAGCAAAAAAGCCACTCCGTTTGGAGTGGCCTTGTCATTGCTATCGTTATGGAAATGTTATTCCTCAACACTTGTAAGATATTCATAGAGTTTTTCATCGACAGGGTCTTGTAAATGCATGTGAATTTGTACGACATTTTTCCCAGCTATTGTCATTGGCTCCACTTTTCCAGGAATTGGTTTCATATCACCTAAGTAATAAAAGTCTAATCCTTCATCATCACTTTTCTTCACAAAAAGCGGTAAGCGCAAGCCTTCTTCATCTGTAGAAACAATCGTTTTCACATCATTACTCGCTAAGGTCCGCCCATTTTTTGAATACCATTCGAGTACTGACTCACTCAAAAATTGATCCTCATATTTTGAGGTCTCACTAACTGTCTCGGCTTTATGGTAGGTAACGAAAATCGGACAATTCGTTTTCTCAGGATTAATCATATAACCACCAACGTTTTGTGCAACAGGATTTTCCTGCCAATTTAAAATGCGAAAAACATCTTTACGCGTATATTTTTGTTGGAGGATAAAGCCTTCGCGCTCATGTTCTGGATTATATCGCTGTTTATAGCAGTAATGGGCATAGGCAATAGTGTCTAATAACCATTTTTTAAAGTCACCTTCAGCAATTAAATTGCGAATACTGTCGGTGAACGCCACTTGTTGGTCATCTTTTTCCAAAATCAGCAAATTATATTTTTGAGCATAGGCTACGAGTTGTTTCTCGTGTTTTTCACGGACAAATTTCAATTCGCAATTTAAAAGACAACTTTGCCACTCGGCTTCACTTAAAGATAACTCGTATTGCTGTTGTAATTGTTCTGCTACCATTGTTTTCGTCACAACATCATGTACCAATAAAAGTTCAAGTAAAATAACTTCGCTAATCCGAACACCGTTACACACTTCACTTTGCCATCCCCGTAGTAATTCTTCTGCTGATTCAGATAAAGCATAAAAGTTCGTTTGCTTGAGACTTTTCACAAAATGATAGTAAGACTTGTTCGCATCAACATATTGGTACGGATCTCGAGCGCCAAAGCGAACAAAATCCATCATCAGTGGCTGATATCCCAGCTGATACTCAAGCAACCGATAGTCTTCAACTAGCCGTTTGCGTGTCTGGAGGTTACTCTGATTAATTGCCGTAAAAATTTGTTTTTTGGCAATTTCATCAAAATGAACACTACACGTGCTCGGCATCGAATTAGTCCCTTTCACGACTAATTGTCGCAAGCGATCTTTGTTATATGACTTATCACCAAACAACGCAATTGGCACTAAAAAGTTATTGGCATAGTTTCCGATGAAATCAATTACGGTTAAATATTCTTTATCTTTGGTTTTACGTAATCCACGACCAAGTTGTTGGACAAAAATAATTGCTGATTGTGTTGGTCGTAACATTACAACTTGATTCACTGCTGGAATATCGATTCCTTCATTAAAAATATCAACACTGAGCAAATAATCTAATTTATCAGAATGATTATGTGGTAATTCCAGACGTTCAATTGCTTCTTGCCGTTTTTCTTCAGTTGTTGTTCCTGATAGTGCAAGTGTTCGCAAACCTTTGGCATTTAATTTTTGAGAAAAAGCTTGGGCCTCATCATTTCTTGAGCAAAAAACTAAGCCCCGAACTTCTCCATCATCACATCCATAAAACTGCATTTGTTCATGCATATAGTTTACACGTTCATCGACAACTAGACGGTTAAATTCACTTTTTTCATCAATAATTTCACCATCAAGCGTTAGTTCACTTACTCCATAATAATGAAACGGGCTCAGCATGTCTTGTGATAAGGCTTCATGCAAACGAATTTCATAGGCCAGATTATGATCAAATTGACTAAAAATATCAAAACCATCCGTTCGTTCTGGTGTTGCTGTCATTCCAAGCAAAAATTGCGGTTGAAAATAATCAATGATTTTCTGATAACTTTTCGCACCAGCACGATGCGTTTCATCAATAACAATATAATCAAAAAAAGTTGGTGAAAAGCGTTGTAAATGTTCATCCATTGTCATTGTCTGGGTTGTGGCAAATAAGTAATCCGCTTCATCTTTTTGATTTCCAGTATACATCCCAAGTGTTACTGTCCCACCTAGAACTCGCTGGTAACTTTGTAAAGCTGCACGAGCAATATTTTCACGATGGACAAGAAATAAGAAGCGTTTCGGCTGCTTTTTTTGAACGTGAAAAGCTGATAAATATGTTTTCCCTGTTCCCGTTGCTGAAACAAGCAATGCCCTTTTTTCTCCCGCATCGTACAAACGATCTAATGCTCGTAGCGCTTGCTTTTGCATCAAATTTGGCTGTAAGCTCCCAATTTTCTCAGTTGGTTGCACAACCGCGCGCCAATTAGTCTTTGTACTCTGGTATATTGTTTCATAAACATCAATAAAAGCTTCATCCACAACGGTTGCTTCTTCAAAGACAGCTTCAAATTCTTGTAATGCTTCTTGCGCAAGTTTTGCCGCTTTAGTTGTCACAACCTTTAAATTCCATTCTTGGTTCTGTGTCAGTGCACTAGCAGTAAAGTTACTACTTCCAATAATTAACGTATAGTTATCATCACGATCAAAAAGATAACCTTTGGCATGATAATTCCCTTGTGTTGCCATCCGCAATTCAACATTAGGAAGTTTCAGGATTTCTCGTAATGCTTGGGGCTGCGTAAAATTTTGATATTGTGAAACCAAAATCTTGCCTTTTATGCCTTTCGCGGCAAGTTCAGCTAATTCTTGTTTTAAAATTGCTACCCCACTCGTGGTCATAAAAGCTACGGAAAACCAAAAATATTGGGCTTGCTTCAATTCCCGAACAAGCTGATCAACCACTTTTTTCGCTTGTTGTTCATTATTCGTCAAAAGTTGTGGTAAATATTGTTCCGTTATTTTCCCTGAATAATTTGCATCAAAAAAACCAACCTCGATACTTTCACGAAGTTGACTGTATTGTTGTTCGGCCATTACTTATCCTCCTGTTGCAATTGTGCTACAACGTCAAGATCAGCGGGAGCAAAATTTACGCACCCTAATTCACTGACTGGTAACCATTTACTATCCGCATGTTCTCGAAGTGAAATTTCACCCTGAAACCCCTCAATCTTATAGAAGTGTAATTCAATATCCAACGACTCTTGCTCATATAAAGTAATTAAATAGCACGTCGGATTTACAACAGCGATAATTCCTAGTTCTTCTGCTAATTCTCGCTTCAATGCTTGTGGATGATTTTCATTTATTTCAACTTTACCACCTGGAAATTCCCACATGAGTCCAAAACTTGTCGCCGCATTTCTTTGGGCAACAAAGATTTCTCCTGCTTGATTATAAATAATTCCAGCAACAACTGTTATTTTTCGTTTTTGCATTATTGGTATCACTCCCTTTTTCTCATTATAAGTTAATCATGATGAAAAGAAAAGATCAACCACTGTTATTGAGTCAACTTACTTTGTGATTTTCATATTGTTACAGTGTCATTTCTAGGTACAGCGGCATATGATCAGAATAGATAATCCATTCTTCAAAATTACCAAGCTCCATATATTTATAATAATCCAAATTCAAAAAAGCATAATCGATATGATATGATTTTTCAAAATGGCGATGTAAAAAGAATGTTGCTTGTGTTTCTTGTCCTTGATGTTCATTCTTTTCGTAGTGATATGCCGATTCTAACTTTACCATTTTGAACTTTTCAACTACATATGTATGGTTACGTTCCTGATGCTTCTTATCCCAACGTTTATTGCTGTTAAAATCACCCAATACAACTAATTTTTCGTGAAATTTATCATAGTGAATTTCTTGGTAAACACAATACTCTTCAATATGCGGACTTCCTGCCCAAACTGCTAGAATATCCAATTCATCATTGATTCTCACTGACAAAAAATGTCTTAACAAAAAATTTTGCCAGCCATTATCTTTTAAGATAATACCCTCTTTAGCAAATATACCTAATCCTTTATTCTTATTATTCCCTATCCACATATGATTAGATGTAAATTTTTGATATGCACTATGCTTTGTCACCACAGGATTTTCACATTCTTGAATGACATAGATATCTGCTTCATATGCTTCTATATACTGAAATTTTTCGCGAAATTTCCCCTGACAATTCCAACTAATAATTTTCATAATGATATCTCCCCTTAGGTTTTCAAATTGTCACTAATACAATTAAGTCCTTTTTATACTATTATCTTTAGTCAATATTTACAAGCGATAGTTCATCCTAACTCACCAGATAAGCCCATTGTTTTTTCTTGATTTTATCAATGAAGAACAAAAACAAGGACAGACTTTCGCCTCTCCTTGTTTCGCTCCAACCATGACTAATCATGTCTATTATTCGCCTAGATATACTGATAAAACAAACCATCTTTGGTGCAATACCAGACTAACATACCGCGTTGTTTTGGTAAGCGGACTTGTAAATCCCACTCGGGGTACTGCTTGATGATCTCTGCTTTCTCTCCTGTTAGCAGGGCGACAAACGAGATATAGTGCGTTTTCTCCATTGGATGATCCGAATGAACAAACCATTGATGCTCAATCGGTTCGACACTTAATTTTTCTTCTGGTGTGGCTTTTTGAGCGACTCTCACTTCGAGTTTGCGACCGCAGCACGAAACTTCTGAGTTACCCGTACAAAATGTGATATGCCCACAATTATCACAAACAAAAAATTTCGACTTCTTCATATTTCCTCCAATAAAATCATTTTCTGGTAATTCACCAACTAACAAGCTACTAATATCAACTTCTAAAAGCTCTGATACTGCCAAAACAAGTGAAATATCCGGATAGCCGATTCCACGTTCCCATTTTGAAATCGTCCGATCACTGACGTTTAATTGCTCGGCTAACTGTTTTTGCGTCAGTCCTTTTTGTGTTCGTAGCTCATAAATAAGCTTTCCTGTCTTATTTGGTTGCATGTGCCTCACCTCCCTTTTCAAGATACCACCATCCTAGTAGCTTGGCAACAAACGCTCCGTTGAGTTGGCACTTTTTTTCTCTATCCTACTTGTTTTTTGTCGCCTGAGTGCTATACTTACACAAATTCAAATCATGAGCGTGGAGGGTAGTAACAGCTCAAATTAAGTTATAAAAAAATATAAAATAGTATTGACTTTAGTTGCTATTTTTGTAACGCTCGATTCAAGAGGTGATAAAGTTGAAGTATGATTCAAATTTTCACTGTTTTTAGTGCTCGCCTTCAAGGGCGACGTGCAAATAAAGCGAAACAGATGATAAAGGAGTTGATTGAAGATGATCCTCGCTCAAAAAATTAGACTGTATCCAAATGATGAACAAGCACAAAAATTGTGGCAGTCAGTTGGAACAGCTCGTTTTGTTTACAATTGGACACTTGCTCGCCAAGAAGAAAATTATCAAAACGGTGGAACGTTCATTTCTGACAATGAGTTACGCAAAGAACTGACACAACTGAAGAAAACTGACCTTGTTTGGCTAAGTGAAGTATCAAACAATGTCGCCAAACAAGCGGTCAAAGACGCCTGTTTAGCCTATAAGCGCATGTTTAACGGTCTTGCTCAAAAACCACGTTTTAAAAGTCGGAAGCGGTCAAAGCCAAGCTTTTATAACGATAATGAGAAACTCAAAGTCAAATTTCAATCAGTTTTGATTGAAAAAGTTGGCTGGATCAAAATTAAAGAACAGATTCCAATTGAAGGTAAATATACAAATCCACGCATTAGTCATGATGGAAAGTATTGGTATCTCTGTGTTGGTGTTGAGCAGGAGTTTGAACAACCAATATTAAGCAATGAAAGCTTAGGTGTTGATGTTGGCATCAAACACTTAGCTGTCTGTTCAGATGGAACAGTTTTTAAAAACATCAATAAAAGTCAAACAGTGCGAAAGCTTGAAAAACGCTTACGCAGACTACAAAAACAAGTTTCTCGTAAATATGAAAATAACAAGAAAGGAAGCCAATTTGTAAAGACGAAAAATATCCTCAAACTTGAACAACAAATGAAATTGCTACACCGCCGTTTAAAACACATCCGCATGAATCATCTTCATCAAGTAACGAATCAGATGGTGAAAACCAAACCATCACAAGTAGTTATGGAGACGTTAAATATTCAAGGGATGATGAAAAATAAACACTTAGCGAAAGCAATTCAGAAACAAGGATTATACGAACTCAAGCGCCAACTGATGTACAAATGCCAAAAATATGGTATTGCATTTATTGCAGCAGATATGTGGTTTCCATCGTCAAAAAAATGTTCGCATTGTGGAGCGGTCAAAACACGGCTGTCGCTCTCTGAGCGCACATTTGATTGTGAAGCATGTCACTTTACGATTGACCGCGATTTGAACGCTGCCATCAATTTGAGTAATTATCAATTTACTTCATCACTGAAACGATGAAACAAATATGTAGGATTCGTTGTATCCGAATTTACGCCCCTGGAGTGTTATACCAAACAAAAGTAGTTGTCTTGTCCTTGGAAACAAGCTTCACAAGCCAGCCAAATTGAACACGACGAACGGGGAATTAAACAGTTTGTTGTAGAGTTTTGAGATATTTATAAACTTTTATAATAAATTGGCAACGGAATGATTCCACCATTGGCGATTGCCCTTTCAGTCACAGTGTTCCCAAAACTATGGAGCAAACGTGATCGTGAAGCTGGATTCTTAAACTATGTGATGGGATCATCATTCATCACTGAAGGTGCAATTCCATTTGCGGCAGCGAATCCATTACGTGTGATTCCAGCCTTAGCCGTGGGAGCTGCAACAACAGGAGCGTTATCAATGTTCTGCGGAGCTGCTTCATCAGCACCACAAGGAGGAATCTTCGTCTTCCCATTAATCACGAACCTTGGAGGATATGTGATTGCGATTGTGGCCGGTACAGTTGTCGCCGCAGTCATCCTATCAATCTTAATCAAAAAACAAAACGCAAAAGCATAAACAAAAAGTCACGAACAATAACGCTCGTGACTTTTTTGCTTTCTCAGCTGATAGTCAGCAATTACTAGCGTTTTGCGAAGTTTCGAAGCAAACGCGTCAACCAGAAAAATGCAAGATAAATAAGCGAGCAAAAGAGCCAGACAAAGAGTGCATTGGGAAGTCCTGCAAAGATTGTGACCGTCACAAGTAAGAAAAGACTGTAGGTGAAGTACACCACCGTAGGAGACAAATGGTACGTACTCGTGATTCCAGTGATGATGGCAACGATAAATAAGAGGAAGAGTAAACCAAAAAATAAAGTGAAAGCTTCTGCTTCAGTTGTAAAACTTTGCGAAAGGTTCAAGAAAAATAAGGGGATGATATTCCCAATCCCGGGAATAAACAATAGAATCCAATCTTTTAGTGTCCAATTTTGAAGTGACAGCTTCATAATACAGCCCCTAAGACTGGGAATAAGAAGATTGCCTTAATTCCTTCTAATGGTTTTGGTAACCACGAGAACCCTTTGCGTAACGCTAGGATAATTCCTCCCGCTAAGAACCCGGCTAATAAACCACCAAGGAAACCAGCGCCACCGACATTTGCCAGTAAACCACCGACGAACCCGACAACTAATCCTGGACAATCAGCGATACTCATTCCGATAAATCCGGCTAAGACTGGGACAATCACACCGAAGCTGAGATCACCAATTTGTTTTAAAGCGGCAGCAAACGTATTATATTCTGGGCTTGCTGGATCAGCTGAGTGAATTCCGAACATGAACGAGAAGGCAATCAAGATTCCCTCAGCGATTACAAATGGTAACATGTTGCTGACACCATTCATTAAGTGCTTGTAGAATTTACGGCCGATACTTTCATTGCTTGCATCCGCTTCGGTTGCTTCTTCACCACCACTTGCTTGATAAATCGGTGCATCTTGTTTTTGGGCTTTCGCAATTAATTCATCGGCTTTGTAGATTCCATCAGCAACTGGTACCGTAATCATATGTTTCCCTGCAAAACGAGCAGTTGCGACTTTTTTATCCGCAGCAACGATGTCGGTTTATTCCTCGATTTTCGTAATAATAATTTCGGCTTGGAGTTTTTCGACATCCGCTTTCGTTGCTAAACCAACTTGGTAAGCCGTTGCACTTCCTGTTGCTGCTCCACTTTGTAATGCTTTCGCATAATCTCCAGTTTGTAAAAATTCGGCCATAAAGCCAGCAAGCATTGAATCACCAGCGCCAACTGAATTCACTAATTTCCCTTTTGGGATATTTGAACGGTAAACGTCACCCGTTTCCGTAATTAACGTTGCCCCTTCACTTCCTTGCGAAATCAAGACATTGCGTGCGCCTTGGGCTTGGAGTTGTTTTCCGTACGCAATCAGTTCTGCTTGGGTTTCAATTGTGACACCGAAAATTTCCGCTAATTCGATGTGGTTTGGTTTAATGATAAATGGGCGGTACGGTAAACACGCCGTTAAGTACGTTTGTGTCGTATCGAGGACAAGTTTGACCTCATGTTTTTGACATAATTGCGCTAAGGTCACATACGCTTCTACACCCATTCCCGGTGCCGCTGTTCCCGCTAAGAATAACGTGTCGCCACTTTGGAAGTTGGTTTCAAAATAATGAACGAGTTCTTGGAATTTTGCGGCATCAATTGTTGGTCCACTGGCATTGATTTCCGTTTCCACGCTGCCTTTTAATTTAACATTGATTCGTGTGATTCCATCAGCGGCAATAAAATGCGGGGTAATCGCTTCATCTACGAGTGCCGCTTCAATGAAGCTGGCAGTAAAGCCACCAAGGAATCCGGTAGCAGTATTTTCTAATCCTAACCGGCGTAAAATAACTGACATATTGATCCCTTTGCCACCAGGCACAAAGGCTTCATTTTGGACGCGATTCAAATCGCCTAATTGTAAGTTTGGTACCGGTAAGACTAAATCAATGGCCGGATTAAATGTGCATGTATAAATCATTCGTTAATAACCTCGATTCGTTGATAATTTTTAAAGTTTTCAGGACAGGCATCAGTAATAATTGGATAACGCTCCAATTCACAGATTTGCGAAAATGATCGTTGATTAAATTTACTCGCATCAGCAAGAATCACAACTTCATCACTTTGGTGCATCGCCGTCTGCTTGATCGCTGCTTCCGCTTCGTCTGGTGTTGAACAGCCAAAAGTTTCATCAATCGCATTGACACCGATAAAGCACGTATCAAATGAATACCCCTGTAACTGTTGGAGTGTTTGGAAACCAATTACCGCTTGGGTTTTTGGTTTAATATTGCCACCAACAATAATTGTTTTCACATTATGTTCGAGCAACTTCGGAATATGATGAATTCCGTTAGTCACGACCGTAATGTTTTTCGCTTGTAAATATGGAATCAGTGCCGCTGTTGCTGAACCGGCATCTAAAAAGATGACACTTTCGGCTTTTAAATAATGCTCCGCAACATACTGGGCAACTCGACCTTTTTCATCAACTGCTTGTTGCGTTTTAAGCTGGAGACTTGATTCACTCAAGTGCTTGCTTTGGACTTTCGTTACACCACCGTGTAAGCGTTCAAGTTGACCATCAGCTTCGAGTTTCAACAAATCGCGTCGCGCTGTCGCTTCGGAACTCGCTGTCGCTGTCGCAACTTCTTGAATTGAAAGATAGTCATTTGTTTCTAATAACGTCAGAATTATGTGATGTCTTTGTTTGGCAATCATTTTCGCTCACCCTCTCTTCTTCACTGATTATACGCACCTTTTTTTCAGTTTGCAAGGGTTTTCAATCATTTTCAATCAAAAAAAATCATTTCCAATCAAAAATGTGCAATTTTTTGGCGTTTTTAGGGGGAATCAGCATCAAAACAAACAAAAAAACCCTTATTGTGCTCATTGTCCGAACAAAATAAGGGTTTGAATTATCTAATTTGCTTTACTTACAATTTCGTCCACGATGAATCGCTACCTGGAATTGATTGCGTCCACCAGTTCGCTTTATAGAGCTTCCCTTGGTATTTCACAATCATTCCTTCCGTATAAATTCCCCCAGGTAAGTAGTCTTGACTACCATCTGGATTAATCTCAACTTTACGTTCCCATGCTTGTGATTGATTTGGATACTCACCTTGGACCCACCACTTCGCTGTGTACTCATGACCTTGATAGATGACGGTATCACCACCATAGTAGATTTTCGTAATCTCAAAGGTATCATCGCTCGTTGTTGGCTTCGCTTTGACCGTAATCACGCGCATTGCTGTCGTCGTTAATCCTTGTGAGTCGCTTACCGTGTATGTCAGTGAGTATGTTCCTGCTGTGTTCACGTCAACTTGGCCTGTTACGTGAATCTTCGCTGTCAGGTCACCATCTTCTTTGTCCGTTGCTTTCACACCGGCAAGAGCATCGAAAGTGTCACCAACGGTAATTGTTTGATCGCCAATACCACTCAAGACTGGTGCTTGATTTGGTTCTGGTAATGGTTTCGCTTTGACCGTAATCACGCGCGTTGCTGTTGTCGTTAATCCCTGTGAGTCAGTTACGGTGTAAGTTAGTGGATATGTCCCGACCGCATGACTATCAACATGGCCTGTTACGTGAATCTTCGCCGTCAAGTCACCATCTTCTTTATCTGTTGCTTTCACACCGGCAAGAGCATCGAAAGTGTCACCAACGGTAATCGTCTTATTGGCAACACCGCTGAACACTGGTGCCTGATTTGGTTGTGGATTTGGCGTTTCTGAGCCTTGTCCATTGACAGCTTTACCGTTAAAGGTAATATTTTGCACATCAGAAAAACATAAGCCAATCATCCCTTGGAGATTCGCTTTTTCCCCTGGTGCTAATGTTTGCCAACCAGATGACTGAATTGTAATGCGGGTAAAATCACCGTTATCCTCTTGGCTAACAGTTCCACCCCAAGCTGACTTAAAGACGGCTGATTTTGGCAAATCAAAAGCTAATTCCCAGCCACCTTGCATTGTTTCATCCGTGTTGTTCACAATTTCAAAATCGTAGGTATAGTTCGGATGATCATAGTTTCCGGTTAACGTGACGGCAACATCAATTGCTTCTAAATCACTAGCTGGATTTTCGGTTTTTTCTGCTGGTCCCATTGCCTCAAGTCCATTCATTAACCGTGATGTTAACGTATCACCAATAGTATATTTTCCTTCATTGATATCAGTTGAACCAGGAACATAATTTTCATTCAGACCGTAGTCACCATCCATGACCCAGATTAACGCACCACCCATATTGTGCTCTTCAATGTAATCAAGACGAGCATCAATTGATTGTTCATTTTCAAAAGTTAAAAAGACTTTTTCATTATTTTGCCAAACATAAGGGACTTGACCGACTTCATCCCAATGCAGTTGGAGATTTGGATCTTGTTCCATTAAGTTTAAAACATGCCATAACGGATTAACTCCAGCAGGGATTTGCTGCCCGTCTTGATCTAAATCAGCCCAAACGTTATATTTTCCTGTTGCCGGTTGATTACTCGTACCGTGTAACCCATTCGTGCCACCTTGGACATTTTCCCAACCACGCGTGTAATAGGGAATTCCCATGATAATTTTCTCTGGCGGTAACACCCCACGGTAATACTTGTAAGCCCAGTCTAACGATAATACTGGTAACATCATGCCAGCTGTTTCTTTATCCGCTGGATCACCGT
This sequence comes from Firmicutes bacterium ZOR0006, assembly GCA_000798955.1. Taxonomy (GTDB): domain Bacteria; phylum Bacillota_I; class Bacilli_A; order Culicoidibacterales; family ZOR0006; genus ZOR0006. Next base: position 35,277 of record JTLC01000037.1, read on the forward strand.
AGATATTCGCTTGGTTTTCGACATGGCTATTCCACCCACCGTGGAAATCATATGACATAATACTTAAAAAGTCTAAGTAACTCGCATATTCGTTTGACTCAACACCACCTAAAACCCATGATGACGCACTAACAGCTGCAGTCAAGAGATAGTTTTCCCCATCCTCTGCCGCTGCTTGATCAATTTTCTCACGTAGCACTTTCATAAAGACATTATAACGTTCGTTGATAATTGCACGTCGTGGTTCTGAAAGGTCAAAATCATCTGGATTTCCAGATTGACTTGTTGATGATGGGAATTCAAAATCGATATCAATACCATCAAAGCCATACTCACGGATAAACGCTACTGCCGAGTCGGCAAATGTTTCAATTCCCGCATCAGTATCCAACATCGTGTAGAAATTACGCGAACCGGCCCAACCTCCGACTGACATTAATAATTTTACCTCGGGAAATTTCTGCTTCATCACTTGTAAAACATTGAAGTGCCCTTGATACGGTAACGTCGGATCTAAGGCAATCGTTTCACCATCATAGCTCAAATCCATTCCTTCAAAAGTTTCTTCAATTGCGGCATGACGATCACCAAACGTCAATTCGTTTGTTTCACCATCGACCATTCCAAATGAATACTGAATGTGAGTTAAATCATCCCACTGTAAATCCGTTGCATTAAAGAAATTCCGTTCTTCTGCCTTATAGGCCCATTCTGGAAAATACCCAATTACTTTCCGTTCTAAATCGCCATACTCTGATTGTGTGGCTGTTGTTGCTGCCGTTGTGACGATGTCACTTTGTGCAAAAACACCAAGTGGTGTCATTGGCACAAGCAATGAGCAGGCAATAGCACTCATTGCGAGTTGTTTGCATTTTTTCGCTGTTAACATGTGTCTGTCTCCTTTTTTTACATTTTGCTTATTTATGTCAAGCAGTTGAGGGTATACTCCCGCCACTATTTTACCTTGTTTTCACAAGGATTATTGCGACTTGTAAGTTTCCACCACTTTTTTGTCAGATTTTGTTGCAAAAAAAAAAA